>NZ_JCBANA010000070.1:0-35706 GCF_059760725.1 Achromobacter sp. 1014246743 | reverse complement strand
TGAACCAGTTCGCCATCATCTATGCCGAACGCTTCACTGACCCGTATCGCTGAGATAGCATCGATAGGCCTGACCGAACCTCGGTCAGGCATTTACTGCCTTAAACACAAAAATACTGACAGTCCCCAAGCCAGTGCCTGCTCGCGCCGCCCATCACCGCCCCCTCCCCCCTGACTGCGAACCATTAGAAAACCAATCTCCAACAGCGCGAAGCGTCCCCGCAACACTATCAACAACACGAACGCCAAACGTGGCCGCCCGCGCGGCCGCGGCTTGGCGGCCCTGTAGATTTCATGCCCTGACCACAGGTCTAGCGACGCAACGAACCCAGACGCGCGTAGCCCGTCGTGCAGGGCTTCGTGGCAGCGGACAACCTCGATGCGCCCGAGGGAATCCGTAGGGAGCCGAAGGCGTACGAGGATGACGAAGGGGAAGTCCGGCGCCGGCGCGCCGGACCGCAATCGTGGGCGCCCGCTGCCACGAAGCCCTGCACGACGGGCGACCCACGAAGATCAATTCAACAAACCAAGACCCACAACTACCGCGAATAAGCCGAAAACTTAGACTTCGAAATAGAAGTAGCCGCCACCTGCACATGCTGCGCCAATTCAGCCTCGACTCTAGCCACCGTCCACCGCGTCGTCGGCACAGAAATATTGATAGCAGCCACCGCCAACCCCCGATGATCGATCACCGGCGCCGCCACCGAAATATCCCCAAGCACCGTTTCGTTCACGATGATTGCGTAACCCTTCTCGGCCACGCGCTGCGCGCGTTCCAGCAGCTTGTCCGGGTTCACCTCTGTGTAGGGGGTGATGGGGTCCAGGCGGGTTTGGGACAGGATTTCGCGGCGCTGTTCGTCTGACAGGCGCGACAGGATGGCCGTGCCCGAGGCAGTGAAATAGGCGGGCAGGCGGCTGCCTACGGCGATGTCCACGTTGACCAGGTGGTGGCCGGGGAAGCGGGCCACGAACACGATTTCGTGGCCGTCCAGCTCTTGCAGGTTCGTCGTTTCACCCAGCGTGCGGCTGATGTCCAGCAGGTAGGGGGACGCCTTGTCGATCAGCTCGTTCGCGCGCACATAGTTGTACGAGAATTGCAGCACCTTCGGCGTCAGGCCGTAATTGCGCGTATCGGGAATGCGGCGCAGATAGCCCAGCGTTTCAAGCGTGTACACCAGGCGTTGCGTCGCGCTGCGGTCCAGGCCCGATGCGCGGGCGATGTCGGCCAGCGTCATGTGGCGCTTCGGGCCGTCGAAGGCGTGCAGCACCTGGAAGGCTTTTTCGGTAGAGCCTACGAATAGCGAAGACCGGGTTTCGGTCGTTGCCTGCGTCTTGTCCGTATCGTCGGGCTTGCGGTTGGGCACGGGAAACAGCCTATTCAGTGAAGGAACGTGCACGAGCCAGGGCGCGCGATGCCGTCTTGCCGGGGGCGATCGCGCGAAGTGCACACTATTTAATTGTAATTCAATTATTAATAGCGAATTCCAATGACTTAATGCCCCCGGTGGCCGCGCGCTGCGTCAACCTGAATGGCCGGCCCCCCGCTCTCGACCCTCCGGTGGCGGACTCGCCGCTACCTGCCGCCGTTGACCGCGTCGCGTACCCCCGACGCGCTTGCACTACCCCGCCAACGGCACGCCCGGTTGGCTGGCCGAACGCGACCCCGGCACCGGGTGGCAGGACTGCGGGTAATAGGTATGCACCACCGACAGCTTCACGCGGTCGCTGCGGTTGCCTTGGGCCGCATGCAGCGTGCGGCAATGGAAGAACACCACGTCGCCCGCCTGCAGTTCGGGGCAGACGGCGCGCGCGATCCAGTCCGCGTTGCCAGGGGCGTCGTCGCGGAAGAATTTCTTGTCGTCGAATTGCTGGGGCTGAAATGCCGCCGCATGCGAGCCGGGGATGAAAGACAGGCCGCCGTTCTCGCGCGTCTCGGGCCCCAGGGCCAGCCAACAGGACACCAGGTCCGTGTCGGAAAACGACCAATAGCGGATGTCCTGGTGCCAGCCCGTCAGGCTGCCATAGGCCGGGTGCTTCGTCATCACGCAGTTGTGGTGCACCGTCGACAGCACCGGGGCCTCGCCGAAATAGCGTGCCAGCGACTGGCCGATGCGGGCGTCGGTGGCCCATTGCGCGAACAGCGGGTCGCGGGCGTAGGCGTTGAGCAGGCGCCGCACCGTCAAGCCGCCTTCGGCGCTGCGCGATTCCGGTGCGCCGGGGTAGCGCAGATCCGCTTCGTATTCGATGGGCGCCACGTGGTCGTGCAGATGGCGTTCGGCCAGCGCCCGCAGCGCCTGGACCTGCGCCGTATCCACGAACTGGCGCGCCACGAAAAAGCCCTGCTCGCGCAGGACCGCCAACTCTTTTTCTTGCAGTGACCCGGACATCTCGACCCTCACACCCCGCGGCGTAAGCTGCAAAGCGTCTGCGCACAGGGCAGGCGCGTGCCGGGCAAGGCGCCGGCGAGCGCGGGGAGAGCTAGATTACCAAATGTGCGGGCGGGACCGTTACTGGAAATGCGGCCGCAATTCCTGAGGGAAGGCGGCCGCCATCTATGCCATGAAAACGCTCAGGTTGGCGTCAGCCGGCCGGTGTTTTTTCGGGGGGTTCGGCCGCCCTGAGCCGCGCGGTATCGCGTTCGACTTCCTCGTGGTGCACCCATTCGCGCCACACCGCCACCAACAGCGCCATCAGCACCGGCCCCACGAACAGGCCCACGATGCCCATGGTCTTGACCCCGCCCACCAGACCGAAGAACGTCGGCAGGAAAGGCAGCTTGACCGGGCCGCCCACCAGGCGCGGGCGCAGCGTCTTGTCGACGATGAAAAGCTCGACGCTGCCCCAGACCATCAGCGCGATGCCCGCCACCACGTGGCCCGAGCCCACCAGGTACAGCGACACCAGCGTGAACGATAACGGCGCGCCGCCGGGAATCAGCGCCATGAAACCGGTCACCACGCCCAGCAGCACCGGCGACGGCACGCCCGCCACCCAGTAGGCGACGCCCAGCACCAGGCCTTCGCCCAGTGCAATCAGGCCCATGCCGGTGACGGTGGAATTGATGGTGGCCGGCACCACGCGCGAAAAGCGCTGCCAGCGCGCGGGCAGGATGCGTTCGCCCAGCACGTCCAGCTGGGCCACCATGCGCAGGCCGTCCTTGTAGACGAAGAACAGCGTGATCAGCATGAACAATACGGTCAGCAGCAACTGGAACACATTGCCCGTGGCGGCCAGCACCATGCGGTAGATGTTGCCCAGGTGTTCGCCGCTGACGGCTTCGACCAGCGCGCCCAGCGCGTGGGGCTGGCCGATATAGGCTTCCCAGTATTCGCCCAGGCGGTCGCCCACCACCGGCATCGAGGTGATCCAGGCTGGCACGGCCACGCCATGCCGGTTGGCTGCGATGGCCCAGGCGAAGAACGTGCTGGCTTCCTTGATGGCGTACGACAGCGCCAGCGACAGCGGCACGATCAGCACCACCACAACGACCAGCAGCGCCAGCGAGGCGGCCAGCATCGTGCGGCCGCCGCAGCGGTCGACCAGGCGCCGGTACAGGGGCCAGCTGGCCAGGCCGATGATCAGCGCGGCCAGTGCGGGCACCAGGAATCCGCTCAGGAAATACACGCCCGCCAGCAGGACCAGCAGCAAAAGCCAACGGGCGATCAGGTAAGCGGGAAGTACAGGCTGCATAGAGATCGACAGTGAATGCGTTTAGGCTTTGACTGTCGGACTATACATACGTTTCCAGAAATACGAGGGACACAAGCCCTGTATTTACTACGGGGTTTCCCGCGATTTCGCCGCTGGTGCCGACACTACAGCGCGTACTCGGCGGCTTCTTCCCGGGCGGTGCGGCGGCGCTGCGGCATTTCGGGGGCATTGGCGGCCGCCACGCCGGCCACGGCCATCTGCCTGGCCTGGCTGGTCTGGCGCTGCTGGAACACCCCGCAGCTGACGGCGGCCGGATCGGTTTCGTCGCGGCCGCTCAAGAGCGGGCAGCTGGCGAACAATTCGGCGACCCAGTCGGCAAATGCGCGCACCTTGGGCGACAGCTGGCGGCTCTGCGGGTACAGCACCGAGATCGCGGTGGTGCTGGGTTTCCACTGGGGCAGCACTTCGATCAGCTCGCCCGATTGCAGGTACGGCAGCGCCATGTAGCGCGGGGTCTGGATCAGGCCGAAGCCCTTCAGGCCGCAGTCCAGGTAGGCGCCGGCTTCGTTGACGGCGACGGTGCCGCGCATGTCGACTTCCTGGTGCTTGCCGTCGATCTTGAAGTCCCAGGGGCAATTGCGGCCGCTGCGACTGGAGAAATAGTGCACCGCGTGGTGGTCGCGCAGGTCTTCGATGGTCTGCGGCATGCCGTGACGCGCCACGTAGGTGGGCGAGGCGCAGGTCACCGTCTGCAAGGTGCCGATGCGGCGCGCGACCAGGCTGGAATCTTCGAGGTCGCCCGCGCGGATGACGCAGTCCACGGCCTCTTGCACCATATCCACGGGGCGGTCGCCCAGGCCGAGCACCAGCTCGACGTCCGGGTATTTGTCGTGAAAGTCACACAATGAGGGGATTAGAATCAGCCGCCCGATACACGTGGGCACGTCGATGCGCAGGCGCCCCTTCAGGCGCAGGGCCGCTTCCTGGAAGCAGGCCTCGGTTTCTTCGACGTCGGCCAGAATGCGCACGCAGTGCTGGTAGTAGCCTGCGCCGTCGGGCGTCAGGCCGATACGGCGCGTGGTGCGGTTGAGCAATCGCACGCCCAGCAGGCGTTCGAGATTCTGGATGATGGTGGTGACGGTGGTGCGCGGAAGCGAGAGGCTGTCGGCCGCCCGGGTGAAGCTATTGGCATCCACGACGCGCACAAACACCTGCATAGCCTGAAAACGGTCCATGGCGACGGTGTCCTATTAGGGCAGTTGGTCGGGGTGTACGGAGCATAACGCGTTTCCGGCCGGGATTAGACAATTCTGCCGAACAGTGTTGCCGAACAACACGTGTTTATCCGCACCGGCAAAACACTCAGAATTCAATCATCTTGAAGTGCCCGTGCCGCCCGGCGCCATCAAAGGGCCTGTCAATCCTCAGATTCCGATCCCGCGAGAGTCCGTCCCCCAAAGACACTCTCAGCCCAGGGAGACGTAACAGTGTTGCATGCTGCACCGCAGTATGACATCGGTGTTTCAGGACTGACAGACCCGCCGCGATGCCGCCCCCGCCGCCCCCCGCCCCCCTCGCGGTTCCCGGCAAGTGCGCTTCACCCCGACACCACCCTCAAGGAACATCATGGTTTCGCGTAATCGTATTGCTGTGCTCGTCGTTTTCGCGGCCGTCATTGCGGCCGGCGGTAGCTACGCCCTGTTTCGCGCCCCTGCCGGCGCCAATGCTGCCCAGGCGCAAGGCGCGCCGGCGGCGCCTCCCGTCGAAGTGGCCGAAGTGGTCAGCAAGACCATCGTCGACTGGCAGCGGTATTCCGGCCGCCTGGAAGCCATCGACCGCGTGGACATCCGTCCGCTGGTCTCCGGCACCCTGACCGCCGTGCACTTCCAGGACGGCAGCATCGTCAAGAAGGGCGACGTCCTGTTCACCATCGACCCGCGCCCCTACGCGGCCGAGGTGGATCGCGCCGCCGCCGCCCTGACGGCCGCCAAGGCCCGCGCCTCGTACACGGCCACCGAACTGGCCCGCGGCCAGCGCCTGTTGACCGACAACGCCATCGCCCGCCGCGATTTCGAGGAAAAGCAGAACGCCGCCCGCGAAGCCGCCGCCAACCTGCAAGGCGCGCAGGCTGCGCTGGACTACGCCAAGCTGAACCTGGGCTACACCCGCATCGAAGCGCCGGTCGCCGGCCGCGTCTCGCGGGCCGAGGTCACGGTGGGCAACGTGGTCGCCGCCGGCGCCACGTCGGTGCCGCTGACGACCCTGGTGTCGGTGTCCAAGATGTACGCGTCGTTCGACGTCGATGAGCAGACCTTCCTGAAGTACGTGAACCCCGCCCGCAACGGCAAGGCTGGCTCGGTGCCGGTCGAGCTGGGCCTGGCCAACGAGGAAGGCTATTCGCGCACGGGCTTCGTGCAATCGGTGGACAACCGCCTGGACGCCACGTCCGGCACCATCCGCGTGCGCGCCGAGTTCGACAACGCGGATGGCTCGCTCCTGCCCGGCCTGTACGCCCGCATCCGCCTGGGCGGCAGCGACCCGCGCAGCGCCGTGCTGATCGATGAAAAGGCCATCGGCACCGACCAGGACAAGCGCTTCGTGCTGGTGCTGGACGACAAGAACCACGCCAATTACCGCCAGATCAAGCTGGGCGCCAACCAGGAAGGCCTGCGGGTCGTGGATTCCGGCCTGGCCCCCGGCGACCGCATCGTGGTCAACGGCCTGCAGCGCGTACGCCCCGGCGACGCCGTGAGCCCGACCGTGGTGCCCATGGTCACGGCCCAGCGCAACCCGGTCAAGACCGCATCGGCCAACGCCAACTAAGCGGCCGGTGACAAGACAAGCAGAACGAGAACGTTCATGAATATCTCGAAATTCTTCATCGACCGGCCGATCTTCGCCGGGGTGTTGTCCATATTGGTGCTGCTGGGCGGCCTGTTGGCCATGTTCCAGCTGCCCATTTCGGAATACCCGGAAGTGGTGCCGCCGTCCGTGGTGGTCCGCGCGCAGTATCCGGGCGCCAACCCCAAGGTCATCGCCGAAACCGTCGCCTCGCCGCTGGAGGAATCCATCAACGGCGTCGAAAACATGCTGTACATGCAGTCGCAGGCCAACAGCGACGGCAACCTGACGCTGACGGTCAACTTCAAGCTGGGCGTGGACCCGGACAAGGCGCAGCAGCTGGTGCAGAACCGCGTGTCGCAGGCGCTGCCGCGCCTGCCGCCGGACGTGCAGCGCCTGGGCGTGACCACGACCAAGAGCTCGCCCACCCTGACCTTGGTGGTGCACCTGATCTCGCCCAACGATCGCTACGACATCACCTACCTGCGCAACTACGCGATCCTGAACGTTAAGGACCGCCTGGCACGCATTACCGGGGTGGGTGAAGTGACCGTGTGGGGTTCGGGCAACTACTCGATGCGCGTGTGGCTCGATCCGCAAAAGGTCGCACAGCGCGGCATGACGGCCAGCGAAGTGGTGGCCGCCATCCGCGAACAGAACGTGCAGGTCGCCGCCGGCGTCATCGGCGCATCCCCCACCCAGGGCGACGTGCCGCTGCAGTTGAACGTGAATGCACGCGGCCGCTTGCAGACCGAAGAGGAATTCCGCGACATCATCCTGAAGACCTCGCCCGACGGCGCCGTGACGCACCTGTCGGACGTGGCCCGCGTGGAACTCGACGCGCAGGAATACGGCCTGCGTTCGCTGCTGGACAACAAGCAGGCGGTCGGCATGGGCATCATGCAGTCGCCGGGTGCCAACGCGCTGGACGTGTCGTCCAAGGTGCGCGCCGCCATGGCCGAGCTGGCCCAGGACTTCCCGCCGGGCGTGGAATACCGCATCGAATACGATCCGACCCAGTTCGTGCGTTCCAGTATCGAGGCCGTGGTGCACACGCTGCTGGAAGCCATTGCGCTGGTGGTGCTGGTGGTGATCCTGTTCCTGCAGACCTGGCGTGCGTCGATCATCCCGCTGCTGGCCGTGCCGGTGTCCATCGTCGGCACCTTCGGGCTGCTGCTGATGTTCGGCTATTCGATCAACGCCCTGTCGCTGTTCGGGATGGTGCTTGCCATCGGGATCGTGGTGGACGATGCGATCGTGGTGGTGGAAAACGTCGAACGCAACATTGCAGCGGGCTTGAGTCCACGCGATGCGACCTATCGCGCCATGCGTGAGGTCAGCGGGCCCATCATCGCCATCGCGCTGACGCTGTGCGCCGTGTTCGTGCCGCTGGCGTTCATGACGGGCCTGACCGGCCAGTTCTACAAGCAGTTCGCCATGACCATCGCCATTTCGACGGTGATCTCGGCCTTCAACTCGCTGACGCTGTCGCCGGCCCTGTCGGCCCTGCTGCTCAAGAGCCACCACGACAAGCCGGATTGGCTGACCCGGGGCATGAACCGCGTGTTCGGCCGCTTCTTCAACTGGTTCAACAACATGTTCGGCCGCGCCTCCGAGAACTACGGCGTGGGCGTGTCGGGCGTGATCCGGCGCAAGGCCGGTGCCATGGCGGTGTACGTGGTGCTGGTGGCGGCCACCATCGGCGTGTCGTACCTGGTGCCCGGCGGTTTCGTGCCGGCGCAGGACAAGCAGTACCTGATCGGCTTTACCCAGTTGCCCAACGGCGCGTCGCTGGACCGCACGGAAGCAGTGATCCGCCAGATGAGCGACATCGCCCTGAAGGAACCGGGCGTGCAAAGCGCGATCGCGTTCCCCGGCCTGTCGATCAACGGCTTCACCAACAGTTCCAGCGCGGGCATCGTGTTCGTGGCCCTGAAACCGTTCGACGAACGCAAGGGCGCGGCGCTGTCGGGCAACGCCATCGCGGCGTCGCTGAACCAGAAGTTCGGCGCCATCCAGCAGGCGTTCATCGCCGTGTTCCCGCCCCCGCCGGTGCTGGGCCTGGGTACGCTGGGCGGCTTCAAGCTGCAACTGGAAGACCGCGCGGCGCTGGGCTATGCCGAGCTGGACAAGGCCAAGCAGGCCTTCCTGGCCAAGGCGCGCCAGACACCTGAACTGGGCCCCGCGTTCTCCAGCTACGAAATCAACGTGCCGCAGCTGGACGTGGACCTGGACCGGGTGAAGGCCAAGCAGTTGGGCGTGCCGGTGACCGAAGTGTTCGACACCATGCAGATCTACCTGGGCTCCATGTACGTCAACGACTTCAACCGCTTCGGCCGCGTGTTCCAGGTGCGGGCCCAGGCTGACGCGCCGTTCCGCGCCCACGCCGACGACATCCTGCAGCTGAAGACCCGCAATGCCGCGGGCGACATGGTGCCGCTGTCGTCGCTGGTGACGGTCAAGCAGACGTTCGGTCCGGAAATGGTGGTGCGCTACAACGGCTACACCGCCGCCGACATCAACGGCGGCCCGGCCCCCGGCTATTCGTCGGACCAGGCGCAAGCCGCGGCCGAGCGCGTGGCGGCGGAAACCCTGCCGCGCGGCGTGAAGTTCGAGTGGACGGACCTGACGTACCAGCAGATCCTGGCGGGCAATGCCGGCCTGTGGGTGTTCCCGATCAGCGTGCTGCTGGTGTTCCTGGTGCTGGCCGCGCTGTATGAAAGCCTGACGCTGCCGCTGGCCGTGATCCTGATCGTGCCGATGAGCATCCTGGCGGCCCTGACGGGTGTGTACCTGACGGGCAACGACAACAACATCTTCACGCAGATCGGCTTGATGGTGCTGGTGGGGTTGTCGGCGAAGAACGCGATCCTGATCGTGGAATTCGCCCGCGAGCTGGAGATGAACGACGGCCGCACACCGCTGGAAGCCGCCATCGAGGCCAGCCGCCTGCGTCTGCGCCCGATCCTGATGACGTCCATCGCGTTCATCATGGGGGTCGTGCCGCTGGTGCTGTCGTCGGGCGCAGGCTCGGAAATGCGCCATGCCATGGGTGTCGCGGTGTTCTTCGGGATGCTGGGCGTGACGTTGTTCGGCCTGTTCCTGACGCCGGTGTTCTACGTGCTGCTGCGTTCGATGAGTGGCAAGACGCTGCATTCGGCCGCGCAACATGAAGCGCCGGTGTGCGTGCCGCACATCGACCCGAACGCCCCGCCCGCCACGCAACACCACGCCTGAGCCGGCCCGGAAAAAATAGCCAGCGCGCCCCGTCCCGAACGGCGGGGCGCGCCCCCAAGAGAATCGTCATGAAGACCAAAAGACTGATCCGAGGTTCCGCCCTGCTTGCCGTCCTGCTTGTGCTGGCCGGCTGCGCGGTGGGCCCGACTTATGAAAAGCCCGCGGCGGCCGCCCCGGCGGCGTTCAAGGAAGCCGCCCTGCCCGCTTCGGAAGCGGGCACCTGGAAGGCCGCCGAGCCGTCGGAAGACGCGCTGCGCGGCGCCTGGTGGAAGGTGTTCGGCGACGAAGGTCTGAACCAATTGCAGGACGAGGCCCAGAAGGCCAACCAGAACCTGCAGGCCGCCGCCGCCCGCCTGACCCAGGCCCGCGCCCTGCAACGCGAGGCCCGTGCCGGCTTCTTCCCGAGCCTGGACGCCGCCTTCGGCCCCAGCCGCCAACGCCCGTCGGCCGTGTCGCAAGGCCTGCCCGACGGCACGCCGACGAGTCCGAGCACGACCTGGCGCGCACAGGGCACGGTTTCGTATGAAGCCGACCTGTTCGGCCGCGTGGCTTCCACGGCGGACGCCGCGACGGCCGACGCGCAACAAAGCGAGGCGCTGTACCGCTCGGTGCTGCTGGCGTTGCAGGCCGACGTGGCCAGCACGTATTTCCTGGTGCGCGAGCAGGACGCGGAATCGGCGCTGTACAACCAGACGGTGAAGCTGCGCACGGATACGCTGCAACTGATCCAGCGCCGCTACGATGCGGGCGACATCAGCGAGCTGGACCTGGCGCGCGCGAAGGCCGAACTGGCGTCGGCACAATCGGAAGCCCTGGGCATCGACCGCCGCCGCGCGGCGGCCGAGCACGCGCTGGCTGTCCTGCTGGGCCGCGCCCCGTCGGAATTCACGATGCCACCGCAGCCGATACAGAAGGTGGCGCTGTCGATCCCGGCGGGCCTGCCGTCGACGCTGCTGGAACGCCGCCCCGACATCGCGGCCGCCGAGCGCGCCATGGCCGCGGCAAATGCCCGCGTGGGCGCGGCCAAGTCGGCGTTCTTCCCGCGCCTGGATATCACGGGTGCATTCGGCTACGAATCCTCGGAACTGGGCAACCTGTTCCAATGGTCCAGCCGCACGTTCCTCTTGGGCCCGCTGGTGGGCGCCGCGCTGTCGATGCCGATCTTCGACGGCGGCCGCCGCCAGGCCGGCCTGGACCGCGCCCGCGCGGTCTATGAAGAAGACGTGGCGGTCTACCGCCAGACGGTGCTCAACGCGTTCCGCGAGGTGGAAGACAACCTGGCGAACCTGCGCATCCTGGCGGACCAGACGCGTGCGCAAGACGCGGCGGTGGAAGCGTCGGCACGGGCGGCAAAGCTGTCGCATACGCAGTACCGCGAAGGCTCGATCAGCTATCTGGATGTGATCGAGGCGGACCGCAGCGTGCTGTTGCAGCAGCGCGTATCGGTGCAGTTGAGCGGCGAACAGGCGCGATCGGCGGTGGACCTGATCCGCGCGATCGGCGGCGGCTGGGGCAACCCGGTGCCCGGGGCCGAGACGGTGGCCGCGAACCCGTAAAAAACGTGCTTGCCTGCACGTTCTGCCCCGCAGGTGCGTTCGCCTGCGGGGCATTTTCATGGGGCGGCCGGCCATGCCTGGCCACCGGCGCGGCTGGACTCAGTATTCGATCAACATGATGGGATGGTCAGAATATTCACCCACCGGCACGTCGCCTTGCTGGCCGTTGATGCGGCCCTCGACAGTGAACGTCTGCACGTTGCCAAGTCCCACGCCGTCTATCGCCACGCCCGGGGTCATGATCTTGTCCGTGCCGGCCTGGTACAGCTGATACTCGATATAGTTGCCCCCTGCCCCCTTCATTCTGCGCGTGCCATTGACGGCATTCTCCCCCTCGCCGATGGAAATCTTGAACGGCACCAGAACCGTGCAATATAGGCCGACGTTGGCGGTGGATGGCTTGAACCGGGACACCAGCGGCTCGGCGCCAAAGTTCAGCGTGGCGGCGCCGCCGTTGAACGCGCAAGATTTGCGCACATCAAGCGACACATTCACGATGCTCGATGCCGTCCCGGAATGCCACGAAAATGGCGCGCACAGGCCCAGCGCGCCCAGCGAGCAATAACCCCACTCCCAATGCAGCGTAATGGTGTCCCGATAGGTCGAGGCGGTGGGATTGGCACCGGCCTGCGTCTCCAGGAACAGCTGCACATTGCCGCCCACCGACCCGCCCAACCCCAGAAAACTCAACCCGCCCTGGGGCAGGCTTACCTGTTGCCCGAATGGCAGACTGACCGTCCCTTTCGCGTCGCTGTAAAGCTTGTAGGGCACGCGGCCCAGACCGAACAAGACGGTCATGGCGCCATTGTTCGAACTGATGGCTGTCACCTTGAGCTGCGAATTTGTGCCCAGGTTGATAAGGGAAAAGAAATTGCACTGGAAGCTGGAATCGAATTGCCGGGAGTTCTTGCTTTTGTAGAGCTCGTAGGAATAGAACGAACCAAATTTGATTTCCGCCCCAGCCCCTCCCTGGCAGTTGTTGTCTGCGCTTGCAACGGCGGACAGGCCCGCCAGCAGCGCCACGAAAAGCAGAATGCGTTGAAAGAAGATGGGCATGATGAAGTCGCTCACAGAGGCAGTTGTACAGGGTGCATGACCACGCTCATTGGCAAGCCAGGCGGCCAAGCCGGGCAATGCCGGCCTGCGGGGGCACAGGCCCGAGCGTGACGCGGCAAGCAGGGGAACCGTTGATCGGCAACACATGCAGGGTCGTGGCCGCGGGCAGCGTGTCCAGGTACACCTCGCCCTCACGGCCCACCCAGGCCACATCCTGGCCATCCGCCTGGACCTGACTGCCCGGCGCCACCGGCCGGCCGTCGGCGCCCACCACCGAAAACACCGCTGCCCGCAGCTTCTGCACCGGGAAACGCAGCACCAGGCCGCTGCCATCGCGGATGGCGGCTTCGGTCTTGGCCAGGGGCACTTTCACGTCCGCCGGCAGATTGATCGGATCGATCTCGAAATGCGCGGCATACCAGGAACTGACCGACGGGATCAGCAGGTGGCCGCTGGCGTCCGTATCGCCCACGTACTGATTCTCGAAGCTGACCGGCACGCCGCCATAGCCGTCGGTGGAGACCAGCGCGAACGCGTCCGTGACCGGGCGCGACAGATGCAGCGCGCCGTCCATGGCAATGATCGATCCGCTCACCTGCGCCCATTGCGACAGGTCATCGCCGGCGCCATAGACACCGCTGCGCAGGTCAAAGCGCGAAGCCCGCCAATTGACCTCCGCCTGGCGGTAGACGCTGCTGGTCGAGGAATGGCTGGCGCCCAGGCTCCAGCCCACGCCGCCAGCCAAGGGCGCGGCCTTCATGAAATTCGCCTGTTCCGAACGCCGCCCGTCGCGGTCGCGAGTCATGCCGAGACTGCCCGACGTACCGTCGCCCAACGAGATCGACAGCGACAACTGGGCGTTGTAGCCCTGCGAGCCGATCTCGCGATTGGCGCTGGCATACAGGCTGACCCCGTAGCCCAGCGTCACGCCATACGACACGTTCAGCAGCCGGGTACGCTGGTTCGGCGCGTAGTCCAGGTCGAACCATCCCATGCCCAGCGAGCCATAGCGCCCCAGAGAAACGCTGGCGGTGGCCTGGTCTTCCTGACGCGGCAGCCGGCCCGCATTGCGGTACAGGCCCAGATTCGCAAACCCTTCGTCACGGCGAGTGCGGCGCAGACCGACGCTATAGCGTTGATTGCTATAGGAGTACCCCAGCGACCACTGCCCGCCTTGAGCCGTATCGGCGTTGTAGACCGTCGTGGCGGCGCGCGAGCCCGCCGTCAACCCTGCTTGCCTGTCGTAGGGCGAAAGCGGGCGCCATGTGTCGATGGCCGGCCGCCCTATCGTTCCCGGCGAAGCGCGGCTGCCGGCAACGGCAGCGTTCAACACGCCGAACACGCCCAACTGGACGTTCGAGCCGATGCCGCCGGCGGCAAAGCCTGGCGCGCCCTGCAACCATCCCGTGGCGGTCCAGCCCGACGTCAGGCCGTGGCGCATCACGCCGCTTGCCGCAATGTCGCCGTAGTCAAAGGACGACACGCCGTATTGCCGGCGCAACAGGCCGACCGATGCGCTGTAGTCTGACAGGCCGGCCCGCAGCAGATCGTTCGAGACATAGAACGACACCTCCTGGCTGACTTCCCGGCCCAACGCATCGCGGGTGACCACCGTCGCCGTGCCCGCGCCATTGATATACGGCAGGCTCTGCAGCGTGAACGGACCAGGGTCGACCTCACGCGATCCCATCCGATAATTGTTGATGAACAGATCCACCGCGGTCGGCACGGCCGCCTGGCCAGCGAACTGGGGTACCGGATAGGTCACCAGGTCGGGACGCGTGGCGAAGTTGCGCCCGAGCTGGAAGCCCGCCATGCGCACGGCGCCCGAATCCGCCAACGCATCGGTGATGAGATCGCCCAGGACGTACTTGCGCACCGTGGCGGGATCGTTGTAGCGCCATTGCGTGTCGTATCGCATGTAGCGAGGGGCGCCCGAAAGGTCCTCGCCGCGCAACGTGTTGCGCCAGGCCCCGGTCGACGACACCGAACCGTAGGGACTGAAGAATCGCTGCTCGCTCCACACCGACAGTGCAGAGGCTCGCCGACTGCGGTTCAGATAGGTGTCATAGTTGAGCAGCAACCCCGTTGAACTGGCGGCCGACACCGATACCTGGCTACGCGTATCCATATCCACGACCTGCTGGGGCAGCCAGTCCGGCGGCACGGTGAGCACCAGTTGCTGTGCCGCGTTGTCGAGCACTGCCCGCACGCCGGGGATCTTTTCGACCGCGACCAGGTCCTGCGCAGGGTTGTCGACCTTCACTCCCAGCTGCTTGAGCAACGCGGCCTGCAAGTAGAAATGCCCTTGCCGGTGCTCGACTTTCTGTACCTGGCCGGCCGCCTTTCCGTTGACCACGACGTCCAGGTACAGCATTCCGTCCGGCAGCGAGAATGCGGCCCCGTGGGGCTGTGCCTGCACCGCGCAGGCGCTGGCTGCCAGCGACAGGACGGCCAGGCGATTGCATGCCCCAGCCGCGCGTTGTCGAAAAGCATGGAAAAAGCGAGTCGCCACGGCTGGTTCACCGCGGTGCGATCGCACGGGCTTCGCGATCGGAATTCACGTACGCGTTCAGGGCGCCTCCCGCCTGCACCGAGGCCGGCGCCTCGAACGCCATTTCGGCGCCCGCCAGGACGTAACCCAGCAATCCCGGCACCGACCACACCTCGCGTCCGCCCTGGACATAACTGACATGGGACAGGCGTGCGTGCACCGGACCGGTGTTGCGCACGACCAGCCAGCGCTGGCCCTGCTTGCTTTGCACGGTATAGGTCAGCACAGGCTGGGCAGCCGCTTTCGGATCGGGATGCTTGCGGGCGTCTTCACGCGTCCAGGCGCCGGCGCCGCTGACGAACAGCGGCACCGAATAGCGCAATTGGAACGCCAGCCCGGCACCCTGCCCGGCCTCTGCCACGGGGGGCGCTTCACGGGTCTGTCCGGCATTGGCATTGCCCGGAATTTCATCGATCAGGATGCGGTAGGCCTGTTCCTCGCCGGCTCGGACCGTGACCGTCCGGATCAGGCGCAGCAACTGACGCTGGCCCGGCTGTATCTCGGCCGCGGGCGGACTGACCACGATGTTGTCTTGCGGGACCAGCTCGTCCGACCCATTGGCCTGGGTCCAGCCCAGGGCGCGGATCTGGATGCGCGAGGCGGACTTGCCGTTGTTTTCCAACCAGATGGCCGTCCCGGTATCGTCGTGTTCGATCACCGGATCGATGGGCCAGACCAGGATGGATGCGGCGGCAACGGCCGATCCGGACAGGCACAGCGCGGCCAGCGCGCCGGCAAAATGAATGAGGGGTTTCATGGCAAAGGCAATCAGTAGTAGACGGTGACGATCAAGTCGTCGGTGTACAGGCCGGGCTCCGGCATGGCCTGTGTGCTGCGCAACTCGGCGTAGACAGTCAGATCGATGGCGCTGCTCGTCGCGGTCAGCAGCACGCCATCGTTGTTCTGGCCCCAGCGCTTGAGATAGCCGCTGTCCTGGTACAGCTCGTATTTCAGAACCTTGCCGGCGGCGCTCTTCAATTGCCGGCCGCTATAGGCGAATGAAGAGCGGGTGGCGTTGCTGCCCTCATTGATATCCACCCGGAATGTCGTGCCGGGCGTGCAGCGCATCACGATGCTGCCAGCGCTGGGGGTGGACTTGGTCTTGACGCTCTTGTCCAGGCGATACACGGTGCCGAAGTCGATGACGCCGAGCGACGTCACGGGACTCTGACTGGAGCCAAACCAGCAGCCCGGCGTAATCGCCGCCTTGACGGTCATGGCCTGCGTGACCTGGTCCGCGCTGGCGCCCGGCGCATGCGTCAGGACGGCCACCAGCAGGGCCGGCAGCATGCGCCGCGGCCCCGGTACCCACTTGCCGGCTACCATTGGATCGTCACCTTGACGGTGTCTCGATACACGCCCGCAGCCGGCGTGGCCTGCGCCGGCTCGATCGCGGCGTACACCGGAATCAGCTCTTCGGCGCCCGTGCCGGACCGCGCCAGCGGCGTGGCCCCTGTCCAGAGACGGCTGTAGGACGCATCGCTGTAGAGCGCATAGCCGACGAAGGCGCCGGTCGGCCCTTTCAGCCTGCGCTGCTGGCCTGCGTTGTTCTCGCCTTCGCCCAGGACCACGCGATAGGGAACGCCGGTGGCGCATTGCACGCGTATGCCTGCCTGCCCCTTGCCCGCCTGGGCCTTGACCACGTTGGCCAGGCTGGGATGCGTGCCGAAATCGAGTGTTCCAAACGAGACCGCGTTGCCTGCGGGCGCGGCGCCGGCCGAACACAGGGTGGCGATGACCACGCGCACCCCCAGGGTCGCACTGCCGGATTGCGAAAAGGTCTGCGCGTGAGCCGCACTGGCGGCGCCAAGGCAGAGCAGAAAATGAAATGCTGGGCGGAACATGATCATCCACGGGTCCGGTGCGACGCACCGGACCCGTTGCACAAGAGGTTTACCAGCTGACCGTCAACATGACGACATCGGCGTATTTGCCGGACGCGGGGGTGGCTGCCATGGGAGGAATGCGGCCGTACACCACCATTTCCTCGGCCGCGCCCTTGCCGGAGCCGGTGTAGGGATTCTTGCTGTCCCAGACCGTCTTGCGCGCCGCGTCCTGATACAGGTAGTAGGGGACGTACGCAGCGGTGGCACCGCCGACCAGCGCCAGGCGTCGGGCGCCCTCGCCGGACGCATTGCGTCCGTCGTCCAACGACACGCGGTAGGGAACGTCCTGCGTGCAGTTGAGCTTGACGACGGCGCCGCCGGAACCCTTGGCCTGGGCGTCAACGAAGTTCTGGGTCAGGGCCGAGACTTCGCCGAAGCTCAACGTGCCGAACGAGTTGAAGTCCTTGGCCGAGCCATTGACCACTTCGCAGCCTTTGCCGATGGTCAGTTCGACCGCCAGCTGGCCCCGGACTTCGCCGGCGGTATAAGTGGGCGCGGCAGGAGAGGCGGCCGCGGGGTCCGTTGCCGCGGCGGATGCCACGCCGGCAATCGAGCAACCGCACAAGATCGCGGCGTTCAAGAGAGTCTGTTTCATGAAGTTATTCGGGTCTGAAGGAATGGGAAGAGGTTGAATCCCCGAATACGCACGGGCGTCTTTCGGTTCGGAAGGCATTACATCAATCGTCGGGATCGCCTGACATCAGACGATTCCGGATCTGCGCCGGTCGCGGCCGCCGCGCCGGACGGCCCCTCGCGATTCAGAATCGTCTGACCCCGGCGCAAGTCGGGCCTACAATTCCGTCATGCCGACCACCCGCCTCTTCTACGCGCTCTGGCCCGACGCGCCCCTGGCCAGCAACCTGGCCACGTGGGCCGACCACGCCCACGCCCACGCACAGGGCCGTGTCATGCGCACGGAAACCCTGCATCTGACGCTGGCCTTCCTGGGTTCGGTGGACCGGGCGATCGCCGACGAACTCATCGAGGCCACCCCCTTTCATCGCCTGATACCCGGTGAGCTCACCCTGGATCAGTACGGCGTCTTTGCCCGGCAGCGCATCCTGTGGGCTGGACCGAGCCACGTGCCCGATCTGCTGCAGGCGGCGCATGACGGCCTCTGGCTCTGGCTGTCGGCATTCGGCCTGGTGCCGCCCACCCAACCGTTCCGCCCGCACGTCACGCTGCTGCGCAATATCGAACGCGATGCGCCGCCCGCAGCGCCACCGGCCCCGCTGACCTGGAGGTATGAACGCATGGTGCTGGTGGCGTCGGAATCTTCCACCGGCGGCAGCCGCTATCGGGTCGTGGCCCAATCTTGCCCGCGACCGGCCTAGCGTAGAGACGGCCAGGCGAGCGGACCGCCCGCTCACGGCTCTGGCACAATCGAGCCCGTCGCAACGACTTAGGATCTTCATGATCATCCTGCTCGACCAAGACGGCGTGCTGGCCGACTTCGAACATGCGTTCATCGATGCCTGGCGCGAGCGCCATCCCGATATTGCGCCCGTGGCGTTCGAGGATCGCAAGTCCTTCTACATTCGCGAAGACTATGCGCCGGAACTGCGGGGCATGGCCGAGGCCATCTATACCGCGCCGGGGTTCATTCGCAACCTGCCTCCCGTTCCGGGGGCGCTGGATGCGGTGAAGGAATTGCTGGCGCTGGGCATGGATGTGCGCATCTGCACCTCGCCGCTGTCGCAGTTCGAGAACTGCGTGGCCGAGAAGTATCTGTGGGTGGAAAAGCACCTGGGGCGCGAGGCGACCAACCGGCTGGTGCTGACCAAGGACAAGACGCTGGTGCACGGCAACTTGCTGATCGACGACAAGCCGTTGATCCAGGGCGCGGTCAAGCCGCGCTGGAAGCACATTCTGTTCGATGCGCCCTACAACCGCGAGGTGACCGACCGGCCGCGCATCAACTGGAGCAACTGGCGCAGCGTGCTGGCCGGCGAACTCTATACCGCAGACGAGTGACGCCCGGATGATAGGGTCGCAAGCCCTTCGGATGAGGGCTTTCCGGGCGGTTTGCAGGCCCTGTTCAGCCGTCATGTTTTAGGACTATCCTGTGGTGCTGTATCCCCATTTCCTGGAGGAGCCCGCACCATGAATCTGCACCGTCTGCTCAAGCAGCGAGAAGCCGACCACAAGCCCTTGCGCGTCGCGCTGCTGGGCGCCGGAAAGTTCGGCTCGATGTTCATGAGCCAGGCTCCGCGCACGCCGGGCATGCGCCTGGTGGCGGTGGCCGACCTGGCACCCGACCGGGCCCGCGCGGCACTGACCCGGGTGGGGTGGCCGGCGACGGCGCTCAATGCCACCAGCGTCAATGACGCCCTCAAGAACGGCAAGGTCTATTTCAGCGACGACCCCTACGCGGTCATCGCCAGCCCCGACGTCGACATCGTCATCGACGCCACCGGCCAGGCGGCCGCGGGTATCGGGCACGTGCTGGCCTGCTGCGAGCAGGGCAAGCACATCATCATGGTCAATGTCGAAGCCGATGCGCTGGCGGGGCCGCTGCTGGCGCGGCGTGCACGCGAGGCCGGCATCGTCTATTCGCTGGCCTATGGCGACCAGCCGGCGTTGATCTGCGAAATGGTCGACTGGGCGCGGGCCAGCGGCTTCGAGGTCATGGCGGCGGGCAAGGGCACCAAGTATCTGCCTGAGTTCCATACGTCCACGCCGGACACCGTGTGGCCGTACTACGGCTTCACTGCCGAGATGGTGGCGGCCGGCGATTTCAATGCGCAGATGTTCAACAGTTTCCTGGATGGCACCAAGAGCGCCATCGAGATGGCGGCGGTGTCCAATGCCACGGGGCTCTTGCCATCGCCGTCCGGACTGCATTTTCCGCCTTGCGGCGTGGATGACCTGGCGCGGGTGCTGCGGCCGCGCGAAGACGGCGGCATTCTGCATCATCGCGGACAGGTCGAGGTGATTTCCTCGCTCGAGCGCGACGGCCGGCCGGTGTTTCGCGACCTGCGCTGGGGCGTGTACGTGACGCTGGCCGCCGATAGCGATTACGTGCGCCGCTGTTTCAAGGAATACGGGCTGGTCACCGATCCGGGCGGCAACTACACCGCCATGTACAAGCCGTATCACCTGCTGGGCCTGGAACTGGGCATCAGCGTAGCCAGCGTGGGGCTGCGGCGCGAGCCCACGGGTGCACCGGCAGGCTGGCATGGCGACGTGGTGGCCACGGCCAAGCGCGATCTGCAGGCCGGGCAACTGCTGGACGGCGAAGGCGGCTATACGGTGTACGGACGCCTGATGCCGGCGCGCGATTCCGTGGAAGAAGGCTATCTGCCGCTGGGCCTGTCGCATCAGGTCAAGCTCAAGCATGCCGTGCGGCAATCGCAGGCGATCCGCTGGAGCGACGTCGAATACGACGATCGCTCGCAGGCCGTGCAGTTTCGCCGCGAAATGGAGCAGACCTTCGCTTGAGCCCTGGCCCGCGGGGGGGCGATGCAACGACCCGCCCGCCGCAGCGCGCTCGTCGGTCCCCGCCAACAGGGCTCACACCGGTGCGGGCCGCTCCGCCTGGAACAGCCGCAGCCGGTCGGCCGCGTTGCGCAGGTGCTGCTCGGCGGCACGGCCCGCGGCGTCCGGATCGCCGTTTTCGATGGCGGCGAAGATCGCCTGGTGTTCGCTCTGCACCGCCGCCATGCGTTCGGCATACCTGCGCGCCGTGTTGTTGCGCGCGCTGCGGATGACACGCCGCACATTGGCTTCCAGGTAGTCGTTCAGCGCCACCAGGTGGGGGTTGTGAGTGGCCTGCACGATCGACTGGTGGAACTGGTAGTCCTCTTCGTCGCCCAGCTTGTCGTTGATCAGCGCGTACTCCATGCCCACCAGCGCCTGGCGCATCTTCTTCAGGTCGGCGTCGGTGCGGCGCTGCGCGGCGTAGCGGGCGGCGGTGACTTCGATCGACAGCATCAGTTCCAGGATGTGTTCCAGGTCCTGGCTGTCGCCCGGGGATGGCGCGGCAATGCGAAAGGCGTTGCGCTGGAAGTTCGGGTCGACGAAGACGCCGCTGCCTTGCTGCGACGTGATCAGGCCTTCGGATTTCAGGCGCGCCAGCGCCTCGCGCACCACGGCGCGGCTGACGGAGTAGATCTCGGTCAGTTGCTTTTCGGTGGGCAGGCGGTCGCCGGGCGCCAGCGCGCCCTGGCGGATCTGCTCGGCCAGCGCGTCGGCCACGCCCGCGGATAGCGAGTGCCTGGGAGCGGCGCGTTGCGGGTCGGAGTCCCGCCGGTCCTGTTCGGATATGGGCTGCATGAGGTTCATTAAAACGTAAGGCGGCTCGCGGGGCGGCTACCTTGGGTTATAGGAGTTTTCGACGTTTCACTGCGGCCGCGCCCTTGAAAATCATAGTCTTTTGCCGGGTTGCAAGGGCACGGCGGTTTGAGACTTTACGCGATATAGATGCCGCCGTTGACCTGCATGACTTCGCCGGTGACGAAGCCCGCCAGCGGTGAGCACAGGAAGGCGATGGCGCCGGCGATTTCGTCGGCGGTGCCGAAGCGCTTGAGCGGGGTGCTTTCCAGCAACTGGGCGCCCTTTTGGCCGATCAGGTCGTGGGTCATGGAGGTGGCGATGATGCCGGGTGCCACCGCGTTCACGCGGATCTGCGGCGCCAGTTCCAGCGCCAGGCTGCGGGCGAAGCTCTGCACCGCGCCCTTGGATGCCGAATAGGCGGCGTGGGCGTAGCTGCCGCGCTGCGCGGCCAGCGACGTCAGGAGCACGATCGAGCCATTCTGGCGCAGGTGACGCTGGGCCGCGCGGCAGACGTAGAAGGTGCCGTCCAGGTTCACGCCCATCAGCTTCTTCCAGGCCTCGTCCGTGGTGTCCCTGACCAGTTGTTCGGGATAGATGCCGGCGCAGTGCACCAGGTGGTCCAGGCCGCCGAAGTGCTGCGCGGCGCGTTCCAGCACGCGTTCGCAATCGGCCGAAGCCGCCACGTCCAGCGCATGGGTGTAGACGCGCTGGCCGGTGGCGTCCAGTTCGGCCGCCACCTCTTCCAGGCGCGCCTTGTCGATATCGGTCAGCACCAGCCGGGCGCCGTGGGCGGCCATCAGCCGCGCGGTTGCCAGACCGATGCCGTTGCCCGCGCCGGTGATGGCCACTACCTGTCCTTCAAACGAAATCATGCTGTCTCCCTAGCGATGTTCGAGCGGCCCGCGCCGGGTCCCGGGGGTTGCCCACGAATTCGATTGAACCGTCGAATCCGTTGCTTGACACGGGAAAAACGCTTGCCCTATGATTTATCGGACAACTTAATAAAGTTGCCTGACAACTTGTGATGAAAGCGTAAATCAACCCGCGCTTCCAGGCAAGGGCGTCAGCAAAAAGCACGGCCTAGGGCCGCATGACAGGCAGGGGACAACCAGGTGGACATCACCGGCAGCACTACCGTATTTGCGATCGCGGCAGACCCGATCGCGCACGTCAGGACGCCCCAGCGGCTCAACGCCCTGCTGCGCGAGCGCGGCGTGGATGGCGTGATGGTCCCGTTTCACGTCGGGGCCGCCGCGCTGCCCGCCCTGTTTGCCGGCCTGCGCGGCCTGGCCAACCTGGGCGGCATCGTGGTCACCGTGCCGCACAAGGAAAGCGCCGCCGCCCTGTGCGATGCCCTGACCCCCGCCGCGCAGTTGATCGGCGCGGTCAACGCCGTGCGTCTGCAGAACGGCTGCCTGACCGGCGGCAACTTCGACGGCCTGGGCTTTGTCGCGGGCCTGCGCAGCCAGGGCCACGATCCGGCCGGCCGCCATGTCTACCTGGCGGGCCTGGGCGGCGCGGGCAAGGCCATCGCCTGTGCCATCGCCGATGCCGGCCCGGCCAGCCTGTCGCTCTACAACCGCTCCGCGGCCAAGGCCGAGGCCTTTGCCGAACGCCTGGCGCGGCACTACCCTGCGCTGGCCCTCCACATTGCCGGCCCCCGCCCCGAGTCCTGTGACATCGCGATCAACGCGACCTCGCTTGGCCTGGCCGATACCGATTCCCTGCCCTTCCAGCTTGACGCCCTGGCGCCTGGCACGGTCGTGGCCGACGCCGTGATGAGCCGCGTCGACACGCCACTGCTGCGCGCCGCTGCCGCGCGTGGCTGCCGCACCCACCCCGGCCTGTACATGCTGGAAGGCCAGCTCACCGAAATTGCCCGCTTCCTGGGCATACAAGAGCCGCATCAAGCAGCTTGATCGATTCACGGACCCCACACTCCCGTTCCACGGAGGAGACACGCATGAAATTGGCTTTCACCACCGGCCTGCTGTGCCTGGCCGGCATTGCCGCATCGGCGCAGGCCGCGCCCGTCAAGATCGGCCTGATCGAAACGCTGTCGGGCCCGCAGGCCTCGACCGGCCTGATGTTCCGCGCCGCGGTCAAATATGAACTGGACCGCATCAACGCGGCCGGCGGCTGGAACGGCCAGCCGCTGGAGCTGGTCGAGTTCGACAACCAGGGCGGCCCGGTGGGCGCGTCCGACCGCTTTCGCGCGGCGGCCGCCGAAGGCGTGCAGATCCTGGTGCAAGGGTCGTCGTCGGCGATCTCGGGCCAACTGACCGAGGACGTGCGCAAGCACAACCTGCGCAATCCGGGCAAGGAAGTCGTGTTCCTGAACGTGGGCGGCGAGGCCCTGGAACTGACGGGCCAGAAGTGCCACTTCTACCATTTCCGCTTCACCACCAATGCCGACCTGCGCGTGAAGGCGCTGGCCTCGGTCATGTCGGCCGACGGCACGCTGGGCAAGCGCGTGTACGCCATCAACCAGAACTATTCCTGGGGCCAGGACATGGAAGGCGCCACCGAGCGCTTTGCCAAGCAGTACGGCTATGAAGTGGTGGGCAAGACACTGCACGAAGTCAACAAGATCCAGGACTTCGCGCCCTACGTGGCCCGCATCCGCGCTGCCACGCCGGACACCGTCATCACCGGCAACTGGTCCAACGACCTGCTGCTGCTCATGAAGGCCACGCAATCGGCCGGCCTGAAGGTGCGCTTTGCCACGGTGTTCCTGGACCAGGTGGGCAACCTGGCCAACGCCGGCGAGGTGGCGCTGGGTCACTACATCGCCCACCCCTACAACATCGAGGCCGCCGGCGAAGACGGCGCCAAGTTCGCCGAAGACTACAAGGCCAAGACCGGCCACTACCCCAGCTACACCGAACCGCAGACCGTCATCGGCATCACCTTCCTGGGCCAGGCGCTCAAGCAGGTCCAGCCCAAGGACGGCAAGCTGTCCGTGCCGGACCTGGCCCGTGCGCTGGAAAAGGTCACCTACACGTCGCCGCTGGGCACCTACACCATGCGCGCCGAAGACCACCAGGTACAGCTGCCGATGGTGGTGTCCAAGGTCAGCAAGAACGCCAAGTACAAGGCCGACGGCACCGACATGGGCTTCGAGCCGGTCAAGGTGCTGGCCGCGGCGGACGTCTCCGCCCCGGTGCAGGCCACCTGCAAGATGGTGCGCCCGGACTGATGGCCCCCGCCGCGGGCCGGACGGCCCGCGGCGGCATCACAACAACGCTCACCGGCGCGGGGCCGGCAAACAGGGCGTGATGAATCGCCGGGCGCTTTGCGCCTGGCGCGCAAGGATTTTGGAGCGGACATGGAATACTTTACGGTCTCGCTGTTGAACGGCGTGATCTACGGCCTGCTACTTTTCATGGTGTCGGCAGGCCTGACGCTGATCTTCGGCATGATGGGCGTGCTCAACTTCGCGCACGCCTCGTTCTACATGATAGGCGCGTATGCCGCCTACACCCTGGCGCCCGTGACGGGGTTCTGGACCGCGCTGGTGCTGGCCACCGTCATCGCGGGCGTGCTGGGCATGGGGGTGGAACGCTTCTTCCTGCGCCGGGTGCACAAGTTCGGCCACGCTCAGGAACTGCTGGTGACCTTCGGCCTGGCGTTCATCGTCGCCGAGCTCATCAAGCTGTTCTACGGCGACTTCCCTGTCGACTACCGCGTGCCGGCGTTCCTGAACTTCGCGGCCTTCCGCGTGTTCGACGCGGACTACCCCTTCTATCGCCTGCTGATGGGCGGCGTGTCGCTGGCGATGTTCGGCGTGATCTACCTGCTGCTGTCGCGCACCCGCGTCGGCATCGTGGTGCGCTCGGCCATCTACCGGCCGCGCATGGCCGAGGCCCTGGGCCACAACGTGCCGCTGGTGTTCATGAGCGTGTTCGGCGTGGGCGCGGCCATGGCGGGGCTGGCCGGCGCGGTGGCCGGGGCCTTCTACACGACCAATCCGAACATGGCGCTGGAGCTGGGCGTGCTGGTGTTCGTGGTGGTGGTGGTGGGCGGCCTGGGCTCGCTCGAAGGCGCCATGATCGCCTCGCTGCTGATCGGCCTGATCAGCTCGTTCTCGGTCGGCATCGACGCCAGTCTCGCCACCCTGTTCGGCCTGTTCGGCGCCGGCGAGTGGGCCGAAAGCGTAGGCGGCCTGATGACGGTGAAGATCTCCAGCCTGGCCGCGACGCTGCCCTTCCTGCTGATGCTGGTGGTGCTGCTGGTCAAGCCGTCGGGCCTGAAAGGAGAGCAAGCATGAGCCGGCCCCTGAATTCCCCCGGCCGCGTCTCGGCCGCCTTGCTGCTGCTCATCTGTGTCGGCGCGCTGTGCGCCCTGCCCTGGCTGCTGCCGGCAGGGCAACTGGTTGCGGCGGTGCAGATGCTGATCGCGGCGCTGTTTGCCTGCGCCTTCAACCTGCTGGCGGGCCAGGGCGGCATGCTGTCGTTCGGCCATGCGGCGTATTTCGGCGTGGGCACCTTCGCCACCATCCACGCCATGAACGCGCTGGGCGGCGCGGGCCTTCTGCCCACGCCCTTGATGCCGCTGGCAGGCGGCGTGGCCGGCCTGCTGTTCGGCCTGGTCGCCGGCTGGTTCGCCACCATGCGGTCCGGCGTGTATTTTTCGATGATCACGCTGGCGCTGGCCGAACTGCTGCACGCGCTGGCCCCGCACCTGAAAGGCGTGTTCGGCGGCGAAGCGGGCCTGTCGGCCATGCGCATGCCGGCCTGGGGCTTTTCCTTCGGGTCCGACATCGAGGTGTATTTCCTGGTGCTGGCCTGGGTGCTGGTGTCGCTGGCGGCGCTGTACGGCCTGACCCGCACGCCGCTGGGCCGTTTGACGCTGGGCCTGCGCGAAAACGCCAACCGCCTGCGCTACCTGGGCTATCGACCCCACGCGCTCAAAACCCTGGTGTTCGCGCTGTCGGCCATGTTTGCCGGCATTGCCGGCGGCCTGCAGGCGCTGAACATCGAAGCCGGCAATTACGTGCTGTTCGAGGTCAAGCTGTCCACCGACGCGGTGCTGTTCGCCTACATCGGCGGCGTCAACGCCTTCCTGGGCCCGGTGCTGGGCGCGTCCATCCTGACCTTCCTGTCGCAGACGCTGGCGGACATCACCCGGTCGTGGCTGCTGTACCAGGGCGTGCTGTTCGTGCTGGTGATGCTGTTCGTGCCGGACGGCCTGGTGGGTCTGGTGCAGCGCGCGGCCAAGTCGCTGCGCGAGCGTGGCCTGACCAACTGGCTGCCGCGCGCGCTGGTGTCGGTGGCCAGCGGCCTGCTGCTGACGGCCGCCACGGTCTTCAGCGTGGAACTGCTGCAACGCATGTTCGCCCGCGACTACCGCGCGCTGCTGGCCATGAATCCCGATGCCGGCTGGCCCGCCATCGCGCTGTTCGGCCGCGACTGGGCGCCGCTGGCGCTGTCCACCTGGCTGGTGCCGCTGGCGTTGTTCGCCGTCGGCCTGGCCGCCTGCCGCTGGGCCATTGCCCTGTGGCGCAGCGGCGCCGATGCCGCACCCGTGCTGGAGGCCGCGCGATGAGCCACGAGATCCTGACCCTGACGGACGTGCGCAAGTCTTTTGGCGATGCGCAGATCATCCGCGGCGTGAACCTGCAAGTGCAAGCCGGCGAACGCCATGCCGTCATCGGCCCCAACGGCGCCGGCAAGTCGACGCTGTTTCACCTGATGTCCGGCTCGTTCGCCCCGACGTCGGGCGACATCAACCTGCGTTCGCGTTCCATCGGCGGCCTGCCGCCCGAGCAGATCAACCGCCTGGGCCTGGCGCGTTCGTTCCAGATCACCAACGTGTTCCCGCGCCTGTCGGTGCGAGAAAACCTGCGCCTGGCGGTGTTGCGCATGCACGGGCTGGTCTACAACTTCTGGCGTCCCATCGCCCGCCACCGCGCGGTGAACGAGCACGTCGACCAGTTGCTGGAAAAGGTGCGGCTGGCGCCCAAGCAGCACACCGCGGCGGGCGACCTGAACTATTCCGAGCAGCGTTCGCTGGAAATCGGCATGACGCTGGCTTCGCGCCCCAAGGTGATCCTGCTGGACGAGCCCATGGCGGGCATGTCGCAGCACGAGGTCGACTACACCGTCGAGCTCATCAAGGATGTGACGCGCGACTGCACCCTGCTGATCGTCGAGCACGACATGCAGGTGGTGTTTTCGCTGGCCGACCGCATCAGCGTGCTGGTCTACGGCGAAATCCTGGCCACCGGCACGCCGGCCGAGATCCGCGGCGATGCCCGCGTGCGCGAAGCCTACCTGGGAGAGGAAACGGTATGAGCATGCAATCCCCCCTGCTGGCGCTGCAAGGCGTGCACGCCCACTATGGCAAGAGCCACATCCTGCATGGCATCGACCTGACGGTGAATCGCGGCGAAGTGGTCAGCCTGCTGGGCCGCAACGGCGCCGGCCGGTCCACCACCATGAAGAGCATCATGGGCCTGGTGGACGTGACCGCCGGCCGCATCGCCATCGAAGGCCGCGACATCACCAACAAGCGACCCTTCGAGATCGCCCGCGCCGGCCTGGGTTTCGTGCCCGAAGAGCGCGAGGTCTTCGCCAACCTGACGGTGGACGAGAACCTGCGCATGGGCGAGCAACCGCCGCGCGCCGACGCGCCGGCCTGGACGGTCGAGCAGATGTTCGAGTATTTCCCCCGCCTGAAGGAACGGCGCAACACCCGTGCCGGCAACCTGTCAGGCGGCGAGCAGCAGATGCTGACCATGTGCCGCTCGCTGCTGGGCAACCCCAAGGTCATGCTGATCGACGAGCCCACCGAAGGCCTGGCGCCCAAGATCGTGGAAGTGATCGCCGACGTGATCCGCGACATCCACCAGCGCGGGGTGTCGGTGGTGCTGGTCGAGCAGAAGCTGACCATCGCGCTGAAGGTCTCGACCCGCGTCAGCGTCATGGGCCACGGCCGCATTGTTTTCGAAGGCCCGCCCGCGCAATTGCACGAGCGCCAGGACGTGGTGCAGGAATGGCTGGCGGTCTGACACCGCCTGCGAACCTGCCCCCGCCATACCTCCATCACGCACCGTTAAAGGCAAGCACTTGGACATGACCCCTGAAGTATCGCAATCGGACGTCATCCACCCCGATCTGCGCGGCAAGACCGTGGTGATCACCGGCGGCGCCAAAGGCATCGGCTACGCCACCGCCCAGGCCTTCATCCGCCAGGGGGCGCGCGTGGCGTTGCTGGACATGGACCCGGCCGCGCTGGCCGAGGCCGTGGCCGGCCTGCAAGCCGCGGGCGGCGAAGCCCTGGCCGCGCAGGCCTCGGTCACCGACGCCGACGCGGTCGAACGCGCCTTCGCGCAGGTCGAACAGGCCTGGGGCGGCGTCGACGTGCTGGTCAACAACGCCGGCATCTCGGCCAACAAGCCCACCCTGGACGTGACGGTGGACGAATGGCGCCGCGCCGTCGACATCAACCTGACCGGCGTGTTCCTGTGCGCCCAGGCCGCCGGGCGCCGCATGGTGCCCAAGGGCGAGGGCTGCATCATCAACCTGGCATCCATGTACGGCGTGGTGGCGGCGCCCGACCGCGCGGCCTATTGCGCCACCAAAGGCGCGGTGGTGCTGCTGACCGAGACCCTGGCCGTGGAATGGGGCCCGCAGGGCGTGCGCGTCAATGCGCTGGCACCGGGCTACGTGGAAACGGACCTGGTGCGCGACCTGGCTGCACGCGGCCGCCTGGACCCCGAACGCCTCAAGCAGCGCACGCCGCTGCGGCGCATGGCGCAGCCGGCCGAAATGGCCGACCTGGCGGTCTTCCTGGCCTCGCGCCAGGCCGCCTACATCACCGGACACACCCTGGTGGCCGATGGCGGCTGGAGCCGCTACAGCTACCTCTGACCGCATCGACGCTTATCTAATTTTCTGGAGATTCACTCATGGCCACCTACCAACCGCTCGGCTCGCAAGCGCCCTGGCGGCAATTGACGGTCGACGCCCGCGACTGGCAACAGGCAGACCCCGCGCTGCTGGCCACCATGCTCACGCAGCTGCACTGGATCCGCGCCTTTGAAGAGGCAGTGCTGGACCTGGCCGCCGCAGGCCTGGTGCACGGTCCGGCGCACTCGTCCGTGGGGCAGGAAGGCGGCGCCGTCGGATCGGTGCTGGCGCTGGGCGCCGGCGACCAGATCAACGGCTCGCATCGCGGCCACCACCAGTTCCTGGCCAAGGCCTTGCAGCACGTCGCGCCGCTGGGCCTGGACCCGCGCAACCCGCTGACGCCCGCCATCGACGAGGTGCTGCACAAGACGCTGGCCGAGATCATGGGCCTGGCGCAAGGCTATTGCCGCGGCCGTGGCGGCAGCATGCACCTGCGCTGGCTGGAAGCCGGCGCGCTGGGCACCAATGCCATCGTCGGCGGCGGCGTGCCGCTCGCGGCCGGCGCCGCCTGGGCGCATCGCCATGCCGGCACCGACCGCGTGGCCGTGACCTACTTCGGCGACGGCGCGGTGAACATCGGCTCGGTGCTGGAAACGATGAACCTGACCGCCGCGTGGAAAACGCCGCTGTGCTTCTTCATCGAAAACAACCGCTACGCCGTGTCGACCACGGTGGAAGAATCCACCGCCGAACCGCGCCTGTCGGCCCGCGGGCAGGCCTTCAACATCCCCGCCTGGCAGGTCGATGGCATGGACCCCTTGGCCGTGCACCTGGCCATGTCCGAAGCCGTGGCCCACATGCGCGCCGGCAACGGCCCCACCATCATCGAAGTGGACGTGTACCGCTTCTTCCACCAGAACGGCCCCTTCCCCGGCAGCGCCTTCGGCTACCGCAGCAAGGAAGAAGAAGCCGTGTGGCGCCGCCGCGATCCGCTGGACAAGATCGCCGCCGAGATGATCGGCCGCAAGCTGATCACCCAGGCCGAAGTCGACGCGCTGCGCCAACAGTGCAAGGACGTGATGAAGGACGTGTCCGGCCGCCTGACCGAAGCCGCGGACGGCGGCAAGCGCCGCGTGCGCGCCGACCTGTGGCCGCGCCCTGACTTCCGTGACGTGGGCCTGCGCAGCGACGGCTCGGAACTCGAAGGCCTGCGCTACCAGGACGTCGCCGACCACCCCGGCGCCCGCGTCGAACGCAAATTCGTCGACGCCGTGGCCGACGTGCTGGATCGCCGCATGGAAACCGACCCCGGCGTGGTCGTGCTCGGCGAAGACGTGCACCGCCTGAAGGGCGGCACCAACGGCGCGACGCGCGGCCTGAAGGACAAGTACCCCGACCGCGTGCTGGGCACCCCCATTTCCGAAAACGCCTTCGCCGGCCTGGGCGGCGGCCTGGCCATGGACGGCCGCTACAAGCCGGTGGTGGAATTCATGTACCCCGACTTCATGTGGGTCGCGGCCGACCAGATCTTCAACCAGATCGGCAAGGCCCGCCACATGTTCGGCGGCGACATCGACGTGCCGTTCGTGCTGCGCACCAAGGTCGCGATGGGCACGGGCTACGGCTCGCAGCACTCGATGGACCCGGCCGGCGTGTTCGCCACCGCGCCCGGCTGGCGCATCGTCGCCCCGTCCACGCCCTACGAATACATCGGCCTGATGAACACCGCGCTGGCCTCCAAGGACCCGGTGCTGGTGATCGAGCACGTGGACCTGTACGCCTCGTCGGGCGAGGTGCCCGATGGCGACCTCGACTACGCCATTCCCTTTGGCAAGGCACGCGTGCGCCGCAGCGGCGCCAAGGTCACGGTGCTGACCTACCTGTCGATGGTCAGCCGCGCCCTGAAGGCCGCCGAAGAGGCCGGCGTGGACGCCGAAGTCATCGACCTGCGCACGCTGGACCGCGCCAGCCTGGACTGGGACACCATCGGCGCCAGCATCCAGAAGACCAACAACGTGCTGATCGTGGAACAAGGCGTGCGCGGCACCTCGTACGGCGCCATGCTGGCCGATGAAATCCAGCGTCGCTACTTCGACTGGCTGGACCAGCCGATCAAGCGCGTGACGGGCGGAGAAGCCTCGCCCAGCATTTCCAAAGTGCTGGAACGCGCCGCCTTTGCCGACACCGAAGAAGTCATCGCCGGCCTGGCCGACGTGCTGGCCGACCTGGGAGAAAAAGCATGAGCGCCACCCTGGACATGACCGTGCCGATGGAAGTCGGCCTGTGCTGCGCCGACCTGGACGCCATGCTGGCGTTCTATACCGACGTGGTCGGCCTGACGCTGGTGAACCGCGTCACCGTGCCCGCCGACAAGGCCCGGGCCACCGGCCTGACGACGCACGGCTACGACGTGGCACGCCTGCAAACCCCCTACGGCGAACGCATCAAGCTGCTGCAACCCACCGCCGCCCCGGCGCCCGCCGTGCGCGGCGCCGCCATCCTGGATCGCCAAGGCGCCACCTACCTGACCTTCATCGTGCGCGACCTGGCGGGCACCGTGGCGCGCCTGCAGGCGCGCGGCGTGGCCTTCGACAGCGCGCCCGCGCCGATGCAAGTGCGTCCCGGCACCTGGCTGGCGTTCTTCCGCGACCCCGAAGGCAATGTGCTGGAACTGGTCGAATACGACGACCCGGCGGCCTACCGGCCCGACCTGGCCGCGCACGCAGAATAGGACGAACAACGTGGCAACCCTGATCAAACTCCCCTCTGTCGCCGCCGACGCGGATGGCGGCACCCTGCACCAGTGGCTCAAGCAGGAAGGCGATAGCGTCGCGGTCGGCGACGCCCTGGCCGAAATCGAAACCGAAAAGGCCATCGTCGAAATCAACGCCGAACAGGCCGGCGTGCTGGGCCGCATCGTCGTGCCGGCGGGCGCCGCCTCGGTGCCCATCAACACCGTCATCGGCGTGCTGCTGGCGCCGGGCGAAGGCGCGGCGGATATCGAACGTGCGCTGGCGCAAAGCGGTGCAGCAGGCGGCGCGGACACGCCGGTGCAAGCGGCACAGGCCGGCGCGCCGACGGGCGCTTCCGGGTCCTCGGCCGCAGCACCGGCCGCCGCAACCGCGACCGCGTCGTCGGCGGCCGCATCGACCGGCGCCGCCCCCGCGGGTACCGCAGTGGCCCCCAATGCACCGCCCGGCGCCACATCCGGCGCCCGCGTCTTCGCCAGCCCCCTCGCCCGCCGCCTCGCCGCCCAATGGCATGTGGACCTGCTGACCGTGCAAGGCACCGGCCCGCACGGCCGCATCGTGCGCCGCGACGTCGAAGCCGCGCGCGACCACGCCCCGGCCGCCCCCGCCCAGCCGGCATCCGGCCGCGCGCCGGCCCGCCGCGTGCCGCACACCGGCATGCGCCGCGCCATCGCCCGCCGCCTGACCGAAAGCAAGCAGCACGTGCCGCACTTCTACCTGACGCTGGACTGCCGCATGGACGCGCTGCTGGCCCTGCGTGCCCAGGCCAACCACGGCGGCACGGTCAAGCTGTCGGTCAATGACTTCATCGTCCGCGCCGCCGCCCTGGCCCTGCGCGAAGTGCCCGAGGTCAACGTCAGCTGGCACGACGACGCCATCGAATTCCATGCCGGCGCCGACGTCAGCGTGGCGGTGGCCACCGACGGCGGCCTGGTCACGCCCATCGTGCGCGACGCCGACGTGAAGCCGCTGTCCGCCATCGCCACGGAAATCGTGGAGCTGGCCGGCCGCGCCAAGATCAACCGCCTGAAACCCGAAGAATTCACCGGCGGCTCGCTCACCGTCAGCAACCTGGGCATGTATGGCATCAAGCAGTTCGCCGCCATCATCAACCCGCCGCAAGCCGCCATCCTGGCCGTCGGCGCCGCCGAACGCCGCCCGCTCGTGGCCGAGAACGGCGACCTGGTCGCCGCCACGGTGATGACCGTGACGCTGTCGGCCGACCATCGCGCCGTCGACGGCGCCGTGGGCGCGCGCTGGCTGGCGGCCTTCAAGTCGCTGATCGAAAACCCCGTGCGCATCCTGCTGTGAGCCCCGCCATGACCAAGACGACGTTTGACCTGGTGGTCGTGGGCGGCGGCCCCGGCGGCTACGTGGCCGCCATCCGCGCCGCGCAGCTGGGCCTGTCCACCGCGCTGGTAGAGCGCGCCGAACTCGGCGGCATCTGCCTGAACTGGGGCTGCATTCCCACCAAGGCCCTGCTGCACAGCGCCACCGTGCTGCGCGCCTGCCGCGACGCCGCCCACTACGGCGTCACGGGCGCCGGCGATGCCCAACCCGACCTGGCCGCCATGGTGGCCAGATCGCGCAAGGTCGCCGCCCGCCTGGGCCAGGGCGTGACCCACCTGATGAAAAAGCATGCCATCAGCGTCTTCACCGCCAGCGCCAAACTGGCCGGCGGCGGCCGCGTGGCCCTGGACAACGGCACCACGCTATCCGCCCGCCACATCATCCTGGCCACCGGCGCCCGCGCCCGCGACCTGCCCGCCCTGCCCCCCGGCGAGCGCATCTGGACCTATCGCCAGGCCCTGACGCCCCCCGCCCTGCCCAAATCGTTGCTGGTCGTGGGCGCAGGCGCCATCGGCGCTGAATTCGCCAGCTTCTACCGCGCCGTGGGCGTCGACGTCACCCTGATCGACATGACCGCGGACATCCTGCCGCAGGAAGACGCCGAGATCTCCGCCCTGGCCCGCAAGGCCTTCGAAAAGCAGGGCATCCGCGTGCTGACCCAATGCGCCGTCAAGTCATCCAGCCTGACCACCGCCGGCGTCAAGGTCGTGCTCGACCAGCAGGGCAAACAGACCGAACTGGAAATCGACCGCGTCATCGTCGCCGCCGGCATCGTCGGCAACGTCGAAAACCTGGGCCTGGAACAGACCCGCGTCAAAGTCGAAAAGACCCACATCGTCACCGACGGCCTGTGCCGCACCGCCGAACCCGGCATCTACGCCATCGGCGACGTCGCCGGCGCCCCCTGGCTGGCCCACAAGGCCAGCCACGAAGCCGTGCTGTGCGTCGAAGCCATCGCCGGCAAGCCCGTCCACCCCATCGATCCGCTGCGCATCCCCGCCTGCACCTACTCGCACCCCCAGGTCGCCAGCATCGGCATGACCGAAGCCCGCGCCCGTGAACACGCCAGGCAGACCGGCCGCGACATCCGCATCGGCAAATTCACCTTCGCCGGCAACGGCAAAGCCATCGCCATGGGTGAAGACCAGGGCCTGGTCAAAACGGTATTCGACGCCGCCACCGGTGAACTGCTCGGCGCCCACATCATCCACCCCGAAGCCTCCGAACTGATCACCGGCTACGGCGTCGCCACCGCACTCGAAGCCACCGAAGAAGACCTGATGCACACCATCTTCGCGCACCCGACCCTGTCGGAAACCTTGCACGAATCGGTGCTGTCCGCGTTCGGCCGCGCACTGCACGGATAAAGCATCGCAGCACCCGGCGCGCGGCATGCCGTGCTACGGCCTGCGTGCAGGATGCCGCGAGCTGGGTGCTGCGTCCCGAACGCTGCGTGCCAGGTGCAATCACACCTGGCACGCCCCTTTCACAACCGGCTGGCGAAGAAATCCAGGAAGCACGCAATCCGCCGCGACAGCTGCGTATTGCGGTAATACACCGCATGCATCGGCTGCAAATAATCGGTATGGATATCTTCCATGATCCGAACCAGCCGCCCCGCTTCCAGGTCTTCCTGCGACACGAAGTCCGACAGGCAGGCAATCCCCACCCCCCGCAACGCCAGCTGCCGCTGCGTCTCGCCACTGGACGTCGCCAACGTAGGCGTCGCCAGATAACTCGACCCGCCCGCATGCCGCAGCGGCCAGACATTCAGGCTTTCAGGCTGCGTAAACCCCAGCAGCTCATGCCCGTCCAGATCCTCCACCGTCTTGGGCACCCCACGCCGCGCCAGATACTCCGGACTCGCCATCAACCACCGCGGCCGCGGCCGCAATGGCCGCGCATGCAACGTCGAATCATTCAAAGGCCCCATCCGCAACGCCACGTCCGTGCGATGCTCGATCAGATCCACGATCCGATCATTGCTGGTCAGCTCCAACGAAATCGCCGGATACTCCCGCCGAAAATCCGCCACATGCGGCACCACGCAATGCAGCATCACCGGCACCGACGCATCCACCCGCAACCGCCCCGCCGGCTGCTGATTCACGATGCGCATGCACTCCTCGGCCTCTTCCAACGACTGCACAATCTGCCGCGCCTTCTGCAAAAAGTGCGCCCCCTCCGCCGTCAACTCCATCCGCCGCGTCGTCCGCGTCAACAACGCCACCCCCAAATCCTCTTCCAACCGCGACAACCCCCGACTGACCCCAGAAGCCGTCTGCCCCAACATCTCCGCCGCAGCACTCATGGACCCCGCGTCGACCACGCCCAGGAACAACCGCAAAGCATCAGAATTCAGGCTCATTTTTGACCCCCAGTCACGAATACCCAAATTCTATAGCCCCCCACCAAGCGGCGCGGATGCCGTAACCTTCCAAGTCAATCTGCCGCGCCCGATGGGCGGCGCGCAAGACGGTTAGCATGCGCAAGCAGGACCCTGCCGCGCCGCCCATCACCGCCCCCACCCCCACGATGTGGACCCAATAGAAAACCAATCTCCATCAGCGCGAAGCGCCCCCGCAACACTTTCTAGAAACGCAATGCCAAACGTGGCCGCCCGCGCGGCCGCGGCTTGGCGACCCCGTAGATTCCATTCCCTGACCACAGGTCTAACAGCGCATCAAACCCAGAT
>NZ_JCBANA010000069.1:0-36515 GCF_059760725.1 Achromobacter sp. 1014246743 | reverse complement strand
TGACGGGACTGCGCCGATTCCGCAGCGGCAGCGTCCGCGGCAGGCGCCCCCCTGGCCGGGGCCTGCGTCGACGCCACGGTCGACCCGGTTGATTCCGCAGCAGCCGCTGTCGCGTGGCGGGCGCTCTTGGCCGCCGTACGTCCGCCACGCGAACCGCGCCGGCCCTTGTTGTCGGCAGGCGGCGCGGCATCGGACGACGGCGGCGCAGAAGGCGCCTCGAACGGCGATTCGCTGCCGGCCGGCCCCGAGAACGCGCCCGCAGGCATCGATTGCCCCGCGTCGGCCTCAAATGCCTGCGACGGCGCGGCGGCCGGCTCTACGCCCCACAGCGGCAATGCCACGGGCTCATCCCCCTCGCGGCCCGAGTCATGACGCCCCGAGGCGCGGCCCGTGCCCCCGCGGCCGCCCCGGCCACCCGAGGCCTCCGGCTGCTTGCGGCCGCCGCGTGCATGGCGGGCCGGCCTGGCGTCGGCCTCGTCAGCCGTGGCGGCCTCTGGCGAGGCGTCAGCGCCCGCTGCCGTCGACGCCAAGGCGCGCACGGCGGACTTGCCGCCCGCCCGCGCCTGCCCGCCGCCCGCGGTGTCGCGGTACACGTAGGTGCCCGATTTTTCTTCGCGGCCCACTTCCAGGAAACCGCGCGACTGGGCCTCGTCCAGCAGGTTGCCGAACGCCCGAAAGCCGTAGTAGGACTCGTTGAAATCCGGGCGGCGCCGCTTGAGCGCGTCTTTCAGGGCGGAGGCCCAGATCTTGCCGCTGTCGCCGCGTTCGGCCATCAGGGCCTCGAAGGTCTCGACCACCATGTCCACCGCCTGGGTCTTGCGGGCCTCGATCTCTTCCTTGCGGCGGCGTTCTTCGTCCGGCGAACGGCGCTGGGCGGGGCTGGCCGCGCCGCGGTTGTCGCGGCGGGCGTCGGCGGCGCGCTGGCCTTCGCGGGCCAGGTCGTCATAGAAAATGAATTCGTCGCAATTGGCGATCAACAGGTCCGAGGTGGATTGCTTGACGCCCACTCCGATCACCTTCTTGTTGTTCTCGCGCAGCTTGGACACCAGGGGCGAGAAATCGGAATCGCCGCTGATGATGACGAAGGTGTTGACGTGCGACTTGGTGTAGCAGAAGTCCAGCGCGTCGACGACCAGCCGGATGTCGGCCGAATTCTTGCCTGATTGGCGCACGTGGGGAATTTCGATGAGTTCGAAATTGGCCTCGTGCATGGGCGCCTTGAATTCCTTGTAGCGTTCCCAGTCGCAATAGGCCTTCTTGACCACGATGCTGCCCTTGAGCAGCAGGCGCTCGAGCACCGGGCGGATGTCGAACTTCTGGTATTTCGTGTCGCGCACGCCAAGCGCCACGTTCTCGAAGTCGCAAAAAAGCGCCATGCTGACGTTTTCGTTGGCATTCATATTCTTCTCCGTTGCTGCGGCGGCCGGGATGCTGCCAATGACCGCGCAGCACCCACGGCCTTCTGCCGCGATATGTCGCCCATGATATACATATCCGCTCGCCCCACCCCGGCCCCGAACGACCCGCCCCCATGCCCGACGCCGCCGCCCTGCCCACGCTTGCCACCGACCGCCTGATCCTGCCGCCGCTGTGCCTGGACGACGCACCGGCCATCCAGCGCATCTTTCCGCAATGGGAAGTGGTGCGCTACCTGGCGGACCAAGTGCCCTGGCCCTACCCGCCGGACGGCGCACGCACCTACGTCGAACGGGTGGCGCTGCCGGCGATGCGGCGCGGCGTGCAGTGGCACTGGTCGCTGCGCACGCGCGCCGAACCCGACCGCCTGATCGGCCTCATCAGCCTGATGCAGGACGACCCCGGCAACCACCGCGGCTTCTGGCTGGACCCGGACTTTCGCGGCCACGGTTACATGACCGAGGCCAGCGAGGCCGTCACCGGCTATTGGTTCGAGGTGCTGGACCAACCGGTGCTGCGGGCGCCCAAGGCCGTCGCCAACGACGGCTCGCGCAACCTGTCGCGGCGCACCGGCATGCGCCTGGTGGCCACGGAAGAACGCGGTTTTGTCTCGGGCCGCATGCAGGCCGAAGTCTGGGAGATCGCCCGCGAGGAATGGCGGGCGCGGCGGCAACAGGCTGCCCGCCCGGCCGGGGCCGCGGATTGACGGCGGGCGATCCCGCTTCGGTTCGCCCCGTAATCCGCCCCTGTTTTTTCTGCCGGGACGCGCCCCGGCGCGCCCCCTGAAAAGCGGTTTAAGCCGGCGCTTACCGCCCCTTTCGCCCCGTTTTCTTCCCGATTGGCCGGCCCGGTCCGTGGCTAGAATTTGCCACCATCCGGCATTCCGTGAACGGAGTGCCCCAGCTATCGGGCAAGATCCATGAATCCGTCTACCGTCATCGGCGCCGTCGTCGGCCTGCTTACCCTGGTTATCGTCGTGGCGCTGGCCGCCACCGACCCGGGCCTGTATTTCAACCTGCCGGGCCTGGCCATCGTGCTGGGCGGCACCTGCGCCGCGCTGTTCATCGCCTACCCGCTGTCCGAAGTGATGCGGGTGTTCAAGCTGGTGGTGACGGTGTTCCGCAACGACCAGCATGACCAGCAGCGCGACATCGAAGAACTGGTGACGATGGCGCAGCTGTGGATGAACACGGACGTGCACAAGGTCGAGCAGGAGCTGAAAAAGGTCACCAACCCGTTCCTGCGCACCGGCGTGCAGCTCATCATCGACAACACCCCGGAAGAGCAGATCATCGAGCTGTTGCAGTGGCGCGTGTCGCGGCTGCGGGCCCGTGAAATGGCCGAGGCGCAGATGTTCCGCGTGATGGCCACGTTCGCGCCCGCCTTTGGCATGCTGGGCACGCTGATCGGCCTGATCAACCTGATGGCGGTGCTGGGCGACGGCAGCATGACGATGATCGGCCAGCAGCTGGCCATCGGCCTGATGACGACCTTCTACGGCATCTTGCTGGCCAACCTGGTCTGCAAGCCGATCGCCGTGAAGCTGGAACGCCGTACCGCGCGCCGCGTGGAATCCATGAACATGGTGCTGCAGGGCATCGCCATGATGTGCGAGAAGCGCGGCCCGGCCGTGGTGCGCGAAACGCTGAATTCGTTCGTGATGCACGTCGAAGACGAAATCTACGACGGCGGCGCTTCGGCCCCGCGCGCCAAGGCCGAAGGCCAGGTGGCCCCGGCCGCCGCCAAGCCCGTATCCATTACCCGCCCCGCCGCCGCGCGCCAATGAGCCTGATTTCTCCTTCCCTGGCGCAGCGGATCGAGCAGGCCCGCCAGGCCCAGATGCGTGCGCAGAAGGCGGCGGCCAACAGCGGCTGGCGCCCCAGCAAAAGCGACCGCAAGGACCGCTACGCCCGCTGGCACGTCGAGGAAACGGTCGAGCAGGACGCCGAGAACTGGCTGCTGAGCTACCTGGACCTGATCACGCTGCTGCTGGCCATGCTGGTGGTGCTGCTGGCGGTGTCGCGGCTGCACGGCGGCTTCTACGAGGCCGGCGACAAACAGGTGGACCTGGTCGGCACGCTGGCGACCAAGGGCCTGCCGACCTATGACGGCGAGTATTCCGAATTCGATGCGGTCGCCATTCCGGCCAGTTGGGCGGAACCGCCCGCGCCGGTTGCCGCGGCCGCCGCGGAAAGCTCCGAACCGCCGGCCGACGGCGTGGTGGTGGCCGATGCCGCCAAGCCGTTGAAGGCGCCGTCCAAGGAATCGCTGGGCCTGGGCGACCTGGGCAAGTCGGTCGATGTCATCATCAACGAGCAATCGGTGAGCTTTCGGATCAGCAACGAACTGCTGTTCCCGTCGGGCCAGGCCACGCTCAGCCCGGCCGGGCTGGACGTGATCAAGCGCCTGGCCGTGATTTTGAACAAGAACGCCTACCAGGTGTCGGTGGAAGGCCACAGCGACCCCGTGCCGATCCAGACGCGCCAGTTCGCCTCGAACTGGGAACTGTCCAGCAGCCGCGCCACCAGCGTGCTGCGCGAACTGGTGCGCGACGGCGTGGCGGGCAGCCGCCTGCGCGCGGTGGGCTATGCCGAAACGCGTCCGATCGAGTCGAACGACACCCCCGCGGGCCGCGCCGCGAACCGCCGGGTGGAACTGATCATGGACATCACGGCAGCGCAACAGCCGGCCCAGCCCAAGGCGGCAGACGCAAAAACGGCACAATCCTCGACGGCCCGGACCCGCGCGTCCCAGGCCGGCGTTGCCCCGGCGGCCACGGGCCAGGCGCAAGCCCCTGCTGCGGCCCCGCCCGGCAATTCCTGACCTCACGTCAGCACAACCGGCTTCGGCCGGTTTTATTTTTGCCACCCATGTAAAGCAACCTTGACACACCGACACCCCACCCCCAGAATGTCAAGCACGCTTTACACAATCGGAGATTGCCCTCATGAATCAGAAGCTGGCCCTGCGCCGCTATCTCAAGGAATTCGGCGTCGCGATGGCGCTCTACGCGGCGTTGGTAGCCGCCTCGGCGTATGCCGGCGCACGGCTCGAATCCGGCGCCTTGCGCACCGCGCTGCTAGCCAGCCCCGTGCTGGGCATCTTGCTGATCATCCGTTCCGTGGTGCGGCAGATCCGCCAATCCGACGAGTTCATGCGCAAGACCACCGTCGAACACCTGGCCGTTGCTGCCGCGATCACCGCCGGCGCCACATTCACCTACGGCTTCCTGGAGCTGGCCGGCTTTCCCAAGCTGAGCATGTTTTTTGTCTGGCCCCTGATGGCCATCGCCTGGGTCGGCGCCAGCACCATCACCTACCTGCGCAACCGATGAAAAACATCATCCGCGACCTGCGCGCCGAACGCGGCTGGAGCCAGGCAACGCTGGCTGAACAGCTGGACGTGTCGCGCCAGACCGTCAACGCCATCGAAACCGGCCGCTACGACCCCAGCCTGCCGCTGGCCTTCGCCATCGCCCGGGTCTTCGGCATGCCGCTCGAACGCATTTTTCCGCAGGACTGAATCGGGTCGCCAGGCCCCGAAGCGGGGCCTCCCGGCGCGCGCCAAACCGCTGTAATCTGGCGGCCTGCCCCTGCCTTGCAAGCGCGCCCCGGGCGCCGTTCACCAGGAAGAATCCATGCCGTACATGCTGCTGATTGTCGAACCGACGGGCCAACGCGCCGAGCGCACGCCGGAAGCAGGCCGCGAGGCCTACGCGCAGATGCTGCGCTATGCCGAAGGCCTGCAGTCGCGCGGCCTGCTGAAAGCCGCCGAATCGCTGAAATCCGACGCCGAAGGCGTGCGGCTGCGGGTACGGGGCGGCCAGCGCACGCTGGTCGACGGCCCGTTCGCCGAAGCCAAGGAAATGATCGGCGGCTTTTTCCTCTTGACCACCGACAGCCGTGACGAAGCCTTGAAGCTGGCGGCCGAGTGCCCGGCCGCCCAGTGGGCCACGGTCGAAGTGCGGGAACTGGGGCCCTGTTTCCTGTAAGGCCGCGGCCGGGCGGCCGTAGGCGGACACCGGCCAGCAGCCGCCCCGTTGACTAGGTATTTACCCTAGATCAGGGATGGCGATGTCGATTTGCCGCTGCGCCATGCGTCGTGCCGGTACAAGCCCCGAATCGTGGGGCCTTGCCACCGACACCAGGAGACTGCAATGCGATTCATGATCATCGTGCGCGCCACGTCCGACAGCGAAGCCGGCTTGCTGCCGGATGCCAGCCTGCTCGCCGCCATGGGCACCTACCACGAGGCCCTGGCCAAGGCCGGCGTGCTGCTCGATGCCAACGGCTTGCGGCCCACGTCGGCCGGCTGGCGCATCCAGTACGACAGCAAGGGCCAGCGCAAGGTCGTGGACGGCCCCTTTGCCGACACCAAGGAACTGATCGCCGGCTACACCCTGATCCAGGTGCGATCGCGCGAAGAAGCCCTGCAATGGACGCTGCGCTTTCCCGAACCGTTCCCCGACCAGCCGTGCGAAATCGAAGTGCGCCAGCTGTACGAACTGGACGACCTGGGCGCCGGCGAGGCCATCGAGCGTTTTCGCGCCCTGCCCGGCAACGGCCGCTGATTCCCCTGAACCGAGACACGCCATGCACAAACAGATCTTCGTCAACCTGCCCATCCGCGACATGCAGAAGTCGCAGGCCTTCTTCAAAAGCCTGGGGTTCACCTTCAATCCGCAGTTCACCAACGACCAGGGCGCCTGCATGGTGGTGGGCGACAACATCTACGTGATGCTGCTGGTGAAACCCTTCTTCCAGGGCTTTACCGGCAAACCCATCGCGGATGCCACGCAAAGCACCGAAGTACTGATCGCGCTGTCGTGCGAGTCCCGCGCCGAAGTCGACGACCTGGTGGCCCGCGCCACCGCTGCCGGCGGCACCGCGCCGCGCGCGCCGCAGGACCACGGCTTCATGTACAGCCACGGCTTTGACGACCTGGACGGCCACATCTGGGAGGTGTTCCACATGGTGCCGGGCGAGACCCCGCAGGCATGACCCCGCCGGACGCCGCCGCCACGCACCGCGCCATCGAGGCCGTCTGGCGTATCGAAGCCGCCAGCGTCATTGCCGGCGTGGCGCGCCTGGTGCGCGATGTCGGGCTGGCCGAAGAACTGGCCCAGGACGCGCTGGTGGCCGCGCTGGAGCGCTGGCCGACCAGCGGCGTGCCGGACAACCCGGGAGCGTGGCTCATGACCACCGCCAAAAACCGCGCCCGCGACCGCCTGCGGCTGGACGCCATCCACCACCGCAAGCACGAGCAGATCGGGCATGAACTGGAAGCGCTGCAGGCCGACGTGGAACCCGATTTCGTCGACGCGCTGGATGCCGCGCGCCAGGACGACATCGGCGACGACCTGCTGCGGCTGGTGTTCACGGCCTGCCACCCGGTGCTGTCCACCGAGGCGCGGGTGGCGTTGACGCTGCGCCTGCTGGGCGGGCTGTCCACGGCCGAGATCGCGCGTGCCTTCCTGGCGTCGGAATCCACCATCGCCCAGCGCATCGTGCGGGCCAAGCGCAGCCTGACCGCGGCCGGCGTGCCCTTCGAGGTGCCCGGCCCGCAAGAGCGCGGGGCGCGCCTGGCGTCGGTGCTGGAAGTGATCTACCTGATCTTCAATGAAGGCTATTCCGCCACCTCGGGGCAGGACTGGATGCGGCCGGCGCTGTGCGACGAAGCGTTGCGGCTGGGGCGCATCCTGGCCCAACTGGCGCCTTTGGAAAGCGAGGTGCACGGACTGGTGGCACTGATGGAATTGCAGGCCTCGCGGCTGCATGCCCGCAGCGACGCCCAGGGCCGCCCGGTGCTGCTGCTGGAGCAGGACCGCGGCCGCTGGGACACGCTGCTGATCCGCCGCGGCCTGGCCGCCCTGGCGCGGGCCGAAGACCTGGGCGGCGCCGACGGGCCTTATGCGCTGCAGGCCGGCCTGGCCGCCTGCCATGCGCGGGCACGGCAGGCCGAAGACACTGACTGGCCGCGCATCGTGGCGCTGTATGACCGGCTGGCGCAAGCCATGCCGTCGCCGGTGGTGGAACTGAACCGCGCGGTCGCCGTCGGCATGGCCTTCGGTCCGCAGGCCGGGCTGGACCTGGCCGACGAGTTGGCCCGCGATCCGTCGCTGGCCAACTACCACTGGCTGCCCAGTGTGCGCGGCGACCTGCTGGCCAAGCTGGGCCGGCGCGCCGAAGCCGCGGCGCAATTCGAACGCGCGGCCGGCATGACCCAGAACGCCCGTGAACGCGAGATGCTGCTGGCGCGGCAGGCGGCCATGCAGGAGGGCGAGGCGGAAAAATAGTGCCACGACCCTGGCGCCGGGCGGATCCGCCCCCGCTGGCGGGTCCGAGTCGCCCCCCACGGGCGGGCATTGGTCTGACGTTTGCGGCACGCGCGGCCACGGCGCGACCGATCATGTTTAAATTCCTGGATGGCTTCCCTGTTGCCTTCCCCCCGCGGCGCCGCCGCGCCCGCCGAGCCGATCATCGCCGGTGTGCCGCAGGCGTTCGACCATCCCGACGACCGTGCCGAATTTCGCCGCCAGGCGCATCGGCCCGGCGTCGAGCTGTACCGCGCCCACATCATCCGCCACGCCTTCGAGCCGCATACACACGAAGCCTTTGGCCTGGGCGCGATCGAAGCCGGCGTCGAACGCTTTCGCTACCGCGGCGCCGAGCACCTGGCCCCGTCCGGGTCGGTGGTGCTGATGAACCCCGACGAACTGCACACCGGCCAGGCCGAAACCGAAGGCGGCTGGCGCTACCGCATGGCCTACATCGACCCCGCCGTGGTCGCGCGGGTCACCGGCGAAGCCGATTGGTGGTTCGATTGCGCCGTGGGCCACGACGCCGCCAGCGCGCAGCGCGTCACCGCGCTGCTCGACGCCTTGTGGCAGGCCCGCGAACCGCTGGCGTTCGACAGCGCCCTGTACGCGCTGCTGACGGAATTTCGCCGCCACGCCCGCGTGCCTCGACCCTTGCAGGCGGCCGCCGTGCCGCGCTTTGCCCGGGTCATCGACTACCTGCGGGCCAACCTGTCGCGGCGCCTGTCGCTGGAAGAACTGGCCGACGTGGCCGGGCTTAGCCCATTCCATTTCCTGCGCAGTTTCCAGGCGCAGCACCACGCCACGCCCCAGCAGATGCTGATGGCGCTGCGCCTGTTCGAGGCCAAGCGCCTGCTGGCCGCGGGCGAAACCCCGGCGCAGGTGGCGCTGGCTGCCGGGCTGACCGACCAGGCCCACCTGACGCGGGCGTTCACCCGCCGCTATGGCGTGACGCCGGCCCGCTATCAGAAGCAAGTGCGCGCCTAGGGCCTGCCCACAAGAAAAAGCCGTCTCGCGCAGGCCCTGGTCCGCCACCCGCCGGCACGGCCCTGCCGACGGCATGCCCCCCGACGCCACAGCAATCTGGTACAAGACCCGCCCCGCCCTCATCGCTAGACTGCCCGTCTGTATTGAATTCGCGATGGGAGTCTTTATGTGGGCAGGAACCTTGTACGCGCTGGCGGCCGGCCTGATGTGGGGGCTGGTGTTCGTCGGCCCGCTGTTGCTGCCCGAATACCCCGCCGCCCTGCAATCGGTGGCACGCTACCTGGCATTCGGCCTGATCGCGCTGCCGCTGGCCTGGCTGGACCGCCGGGCCCTGCGCCAGCTGACCCGCGCCGACTGGATCGAAGCGCTGAAGCTGGCGGCGATTGGCAACCTGCTCTATTACCTGTGCCTGGCCAGCGCCATCCAGCGCGCCGGCGGCCCCGTGCCCACGATGATCATCGGCACGCTGCCCGTGGTGATTGCCATCTGCGCCAACCTGCGCAATGCGCGGCGCGACGGCCGGCTGCCCTGGAAGCGGCTGGCGCCGTCGCTGGCGCTGATTGCGCTGGGCATCGGCTGCGTCAACCAGGTCGAGTTGCAGGCGCTGCGCCAGGAGGCCGACGCCGACCTGACGCGCTACGCCATCGGCGCCGTGCTGGCGCTGGGCGCCGTGGCCTGCTGGACCTGGTACCCCTTGCGCAACGCCGACTGGCTGCGCGACCACCCCGGCCGCAGCCCGCGCACCTGGGCCACCGCCCAGGGCGTGGCGACGCTGCCGCTGGCGTTGGCCGGTTATGCCCTGCTGTGGGGCGGCATGGCCGCCACCGGCAGCGGCTTTGCCATGCCGCTGGGGCCTCGGCCCGAGGTGTTCCTGGGCTTGATGATCGTCATCGGGCTGTTCTCGTCGTGGCTGGGCACGCTGTGCTGGAACGAAGCCAGCCAGCGCCTGCCCACCGCCCTGGCCGGGCAACTGATCGTGTTCGAGACGCTGGCGGCGCTGGCCTACGCCTTCATCCTGCGCGGCAGCCTGCCGCAGCCGTTGACGCTGGTGGGCATCGCGCTGCTGGTGATCGGGGTGCTGCGCGCAGTGCGGGTCAAGCCCGAAGCCGTGCCCGCGGCGGCCTGACCGGGGTGTCGTCACGGCAGTGGCATCACGGCAGTGGCGCAACGGCGTTGACCGCAGGCGACTAAATGATGTCCGTCAGCCGCCGCAGATCGTCGATGACCTCGAACGCGCCTTCGTCCAGCAGGCGCTGGCGCTGGTCCGGGCCGTTGTGCGAGGCGCCCACATAGCCCACCGCCCGCATACGCGCGGCCCGGGCGGCGCGCACGCCGGGCACGCTGTCTTCGACCACCACGCAGTCCAGGATGGCGGCGCGCATCTGGCGCGCGGCGAACAGAAACACATCGGGTGCGGGTTTGCCGTGCGCCACCTGCGCCGTGCTGAAGACGTGCGGCGCGAATGCATCCCACAGGCCCACCAGCTTGAGGGCGGCTTCCAGCTTGGGCGGGGTGCTGCTGGACGCCACGCAGAATTCGATGCCGCGCTCGCGCAGCGCGGCCAGGGTTTCGCGCACGCCGGGCAGCGCGCGCAGTTCCTGGCGGAAGGTGTCTTGCAGCCGGTCGGCGTATTGGCGCGGAAAATCCTCGGGCAGCACACGCGCGTTTTCGTCTTGCAGCGTCTGCCACATGTCGGCGTCGGGAATGCCGGCAAAGCGCCGGGCGGCCTCTTGCGGCGTGATCGCAATGCCGTGTTCGGCCAGCGCGCGCGACTGGGCGCGCGCGGCAATGATTTCGCTATCGATCAGGACACCGTCGCAATCGAAGATGACCAGGCGCGGGACAGGCGTAAAAGACATGGTGGCTCCAGGAAGGACGAGCTTGCATGATAGGCCCGACGCGTGACCGCTGCACGGGCGTGCGGCGCGTGCGCGGCCACCGCCATGCCTGCCTTGCCGGTATCGCCCCGGGCTATCGTTCCGTGCCGATGGCGCCGTCCGGATTGCGCCAACGATCCTGCCTGCGCCTACAACCCCGCCCCGCCCAGCCGGCGCAACCGCCACGCGATGAACACGCCGCCCAGCGCCGCGGCCGCGACGATCAGCGAGGCCTGCGCCCAGCCATAGCGGTCGATCACGCCGCCCACCGTGACCGGGCCGATCACCTGGCCCAGGTTGCTGCCCATCATCACCAGGCCGACGGCCGAAGCCGTCAGCGCCGGCCGGGGGGCCACCAGCGGCGCGGTGCCCAGCAGCGTGGCCGGGATCAACCCGCCCACCGCCGAAAACAGCACGCACAGGAGAAAGGTCGGCATCGCCGGAAACACCGATCGGAAGATCAGCAGCGCCACCACGCCCATCGCCGCGCTGGCGCAGGCGATCAAGGTAGACCGCCGCCAGCCGCGCGACAGCAGCACGCCCGCCCCCAGGTTGCCGATGATGTTGGCGGCGCTGGCCGCCGCGCTGTACAGCCCGGCGGTGGCCAGCGGCAGGCCCAGCTTGTCCATCAGCAACACCGGCAGGAACGTGAACAGCGCAAAGAACATCAGGCTGTAGAGCGTGAACGAGGCGGCCAGCAGCAGCGGCCCGGTGGCGCCCAGGGTGTCGGTGGTGTCCTGGCGCAAACCGGCCCACGACAGCCCCTTGCCGCCCGGGGTGGCCGGCGCCAGCGCGGCCACGCAGGCCAGCGCCACCAGCACCGCGGCCCCGGCGCACCACCAGTAGGCGTGCCAATCGCCAAACGCCTGCGAGGCCAGCATGGCCACGGCCATGCCGGTGGGCATATAGCAGCTCCAGAGCGCAAAGGCCAGGTCGCGGCTGGACGGCAGCACGATGCGCTGCAAGGCCGCCGGCCCCGCCACGGTGATCAGCAGGAACCCCAGGCCTTCAACCACGCGCGAGGCCAGCAAGGGGCCATAACCCGGCGCCAATGCGCCCGCTGCGGTGCCCAGGGCCGTGGCCAGCAGGCCGCACAACAGCATGCGGCGCGCGCCGAACCGCGCGATGATGCCGCCCGCCGCAATGCCGCCCAGTACGCCCAGGATCGAGAACACGGCCGTCAGCGTGCCGATGGACGCCAGGTCCAGCCCCAGGTCGCGGCGCAAGAGCGGCGCCGCGATGATGACCTTGCCCACCTGCAACGACGCCACGACGCCTGCGCCCACGATCGCCAGCACCGCGCCCCAGCGCGTGACTGCCGGCTGGCCGGCCTGCGCCGCGTCTTCTGCCTTGTCCATCCTTGCCTCTCCTCGCTTGGCGAAGCCACCAGCATGCCGGGCGGAGCCGATTCTGATAAGTGATAATCTTTTGATGGAACCGATCTAAAAAACAGATCAAGCCCCCGATGATAGACGCCCTGACCCTGGACCAGCTACGCGTGTTTGCCGCCGTGGCCGACACCGGCAGTTTCCGCGCCGCCGCGCGGCAGTTGGCGCGGGTGCAATCGGCCGTCAGCCACGCCATTGCCAACATGGAAGCGCAGTTGGGCGTGCGGCTGTTCGACCGCAGCGGCCACCGCCCCGTCATGACGCCCGAAGGCCAGGCCTTGCTGGCCAATGCGCGCGATATCCTGCTGCGCGTGGATGCCATGCGGGCCCGCGCCCAGGGGCTGGGCGAAGGGGTCGAGCTGGAACTGTCGCTGGTGGTGGACACGCTGTATCCCATTGCCCAGGTGGGCGCCGCGCTGAACCGGCTGCGCGCGGTCTATCCGTCGGTAGCCACGCGCGTGGCGGTGCTGCCGCTGGGCGGGCCGATTGCCGCGCTGCTGGCCGGCAGCCACCAGCTGGGCATCGTCGCGGGCGAGCATTTCCGGCATCCGCGCATTGCCTTGCAGGCGCTGTCGTCGATACAGATGGTGGCGGTGGTGGGCGCGGGCCATCCCTTGGCCGCGCGCGTGGCCGACGGCCAGCCGCTGGCCACGCCCGACCTGGCCGACCATGTGCAAGTGGTGCAGACCGATCCGTCCACGCTCAGCGACGGCCGCGACTTTGCCGTGCTGTCGCCGCAGACCTGTCGGGTCAGCGGGCAGGACACCAAGCATGCGTTGATCCTGGCCGGCGTGGGCTGGGGCCGGCTGCCGCTGTGGCTGGTGGAACGCGACCTGGCCGAAGGCCGCCTGCTGCGCCTGCCCGCCGGCGGCCTGGGACGCGGCAGCCAGGTGGCGACCGAGGTCTACCTGGCGCACCGCATCGACCAGCCGCTGGGGCCGGCGGCGCGTACGCTGGCCGCGGCGCTGGCGGCGGCTTGAACGCGCCGCGCCGCAAGGCCTTTCAGCGCTGGCAGCGCTTCATCAGGTACTTCGGCGATTCCTCGTAGCCCTGGCGGTAATAGAAGCGGTGCGCGTCCACGCGCCGTTCATGGCAATGCACTTCGATGCGGTCGCAGCCGCGCGCCACGGCCAGCGAGGCGGCCGCCTCTTCCAGCGCCCGGCCCACGCCGCTGCCGCGCGCCGAATCGCTGACGCAGAAATAGGTGATGCGGCAGAAGTCGCCCGGCAAGGCCAGCTGCACCATGAAGTGCAGGCCGATGAATCCCAGCAGCCGGCCGCCGTCCTCGGCCACCAGCAGTTCGGCGTCGCGGTGGCCCAGCAGGCGCTCGATTTTCCCGGGCACGAACGCCTGCGTACCGGGATAGCCCAACTGGGCCAGCAGTTCAACGATGTCGGCGCTGTCGCCGACCTCTGCATTGCGGATGATCATGTTGCCTCGCCGAAAAACGCGATGCTAGCGCGGCGCCATGTCGGCGCGATGACCGTGCGCGCCGCGCGGCCGCGGGGCGCGGCCAGGGCTGTCATCGCGCCGCAACATATCGAACAGCGCCTGGACGGCCGGCGCGTCCTTGGCCGGTTCCGACGCCGCCAACGCGAAACGCCGCTGCACGGGCGCCGCCAGCGGCAGCACGCGCAGGCCGCGGCGATTCTCGGGCAAGGTCAGCTCGGGCACCAGCGCCACGCCGACGTTGTCGCGCACCAGCGCAAAGGCGCTGGACCATTCCATGACCTGGGCGCGCACGTCGGTCAGGGCCAGTCCGGCGTCGGCGGCCACGCTGCCCGCGTGCGCCGTGCAGCCGCCGGTGGCCAGTACAAACGGCTGCGCCGCCAATTGCGCCAGGGGCACCGACGCGCCCAGCGCCAGCGGGTGTGCCGCCGGCAGCACCGCCACCCAGTCGTCCGCGCCCAGCGGGCAGGTGCGGCGGCGGGCCGGCGGGTTCAGCACCACGCCCACGTCCACCGTGCCGGCGGCGAGCAGGTCTTCGACCTCGCTGTCGCTGGCTTCCAGCGCGATCACCTCGATGCCCGGATGCAGCTGGCGAAAACGCCGCAGCACCGGCGGCAGGATGGTCGAAAACACCATGGGGAAACTGGCCAGCCGGAGCACCCCGCCCGCCGTGCCCGAGGCCTCGCGCGCCAGCGTCTGGATGCGGCCCAGCGATGCCAGCATGGCGCGGGCTTCCTGCGCCACCCGCAGGCCCAGCGCCGTGGGCACGCTTTGGCGGCGTTCCCGCGTGAAGAGCGGCGCGCCCAGTTGCTGTTCGAGCTGGGCGATGGCCTGGCTGGCGCCGGACTGCGTCATGCCCACCTGCCGCGCGGCATGCGTGATGTTGCCGGCGTCGGCCACGGCCAGCAGCAGCCGCCAATGGATCAGGTTCATCATGGCATCAGTTCAACTTATGTCTTGTTTCTGAAAGCTTAATTTTACGGATTTCTGCGGCGGCCCCATGCTGACGCCTGGAACCCCCTTTTGCGATTGATTCAGGATGCCCGCATGAAGCTGTATTACGCCCCCAACGCCTGCTCGCTGGCGCCGCACATCGTGCTGCGCGAACTGGCCCTGCCCTTCGAACGGGTGCGAGTGAACAACCAGACCAAGCGCACCGTCGACGGCGCCGACTTCCTGGCCATCAACCCCAAGGGCTACGTCGCGGCGCTGCAAGTGGACGACGGCCAGGTGCTGACCGAAGGCCCGGCCATCGTGCAGTACCTGGCCGACCTGCGCCCCGAGGCCGGCCTGGCCCCGCCCGCCGGCAGCTGGGCCCGCAGCCGGCTGCAGGAATGGCTGAATTTCATTTCCACCGAAATCCATGGCGGCTTCGGGCCGCTGTTCAATCGCGCCCTGCCCGAGGACGCGCGCACCTGGTGGCAGGCGCGCCTGGAAAAGCGGCTGGACTACCTGGCCGCGGCGCTGCGCGGACGGCAGGCGCTGCTGGACGAGCGCTACGGCGTGGCGGACGCCTATCTGTACACGGTGCTGCGGTGGGCGGCGCAGTTCGACATCGACCTGGCGCGCTGGCAGGGCCTGCCCGACTACCAGGCTCGCATCGAGGCGCGCCCCGCGGTGCAGGCCGCGCTGGCGGCGGAAGCGGCGGGTTGAACGATGCGCCGCGTCGGCGGCGCGCAAGGCAGCGACCCAGCACCGAAGGCCGCCATGCGCGCGCGGCGCCTGACGCGGCACGGCATCGTTCGCAGTGATAGCATCTGCGGATGACTTCGATCCTGCACGCCCACCCCATCGATCCGGCCATTCGCGAACGCGTCATGGCCACCCTGGAACACATCGAACAGCGCCACGACGTGCGCGTGCTGCTCGCCTGCGAATCCGGCAGCCGCGGCTGGGGCTTTGCCTCGCCCGACAGCGACTACGACGTGCGCTTCCTGTACGTGCACAAGCTGGACTGGTATTTGCGCGTGTCACCGCAGCGCGACGTCATCGAGCTGCCGATTGACGATGAACTGGACGTGTCCGGCTGGGAACTGCGCAAGGCGCTGCAACTGCTGCGCGGGTCCAACCCCACGCTGTTCGAATGGCTGGACTCGCCCGTGCTGTACCGCCAGGACGACGCCACCAGCGATTGGCTGCGGCACTTTCGCAGCGAGTATTTCTCGCAGATGAAGGGCCGCTGGCACTACGTGGCCATGGCGGGGCGCAACTTTCGCGAGTCGCTGCAAGGCGACACCGTGCGCCTGAAGAAATACCTGTACGTGCTGCGCCCGGTGCTGGCCGCGCAATGGATCGACAGCGGCCGCGGCATTCCGCCCATGCGCTTTGCCGACCTGGCCGACACCATGGTCACCGACCCCGCGCTGCGCGACGAGATCAACGAATTGCTGGCCATCAAGATGCAGGCCGGCGAGGCCAGGGAAGGCCCGCGCTTTCCGTTGATCCACGCCTATCTGGAAGCCACGCTGACGGCCCTGGAAAAAGCGCCTTTCTTCGACCGGCCGGACGGCCAGACCGAACGGCTGGACCGGTTCCTGTACGAAGTCGTGACGGGGGCGTCGCTGACGTATTGAACGCGGCCGGCGCATACCGGCCCAACGATCGGGATAGGCGACTATCCCGACTTGGCCTGAGCGCCGATGGTGCGCAAGGCCCGCGTGCATAGACGCCGGGTGGCGGCCACCGGGCTTTCCTTGCCCCAGCGCGTGCACACCGCCCTGACCCAGGCCGGCTGGTCCTTGCTGGCATCGTTCAACCAGTTCGCCACCGAATCCTGCACATACACCGCCGGGTCCGCGCGTAGCGGTTCCAGCAGCGGCAAGGCGCGGCCCGGGTCGGCCTTGAGCGCCGCGATATGGGCGCACCACACGCCGCGCGGCCGCAACGACTCGCTGGCGAAGCGGCGCAGCCGCTCTGATGGGTGCGTCGTCCAGGGACGCAACAGCGCAATCGACGTATCCAGCTCGGCCGCCAGCGCCGGGCGCACGGCCAGCCAGGCCCATTCCCGCACGCCGAAATGCGCGTCATCGGCCAACGGCTGAATCCACGCGAGCCGCTGCTTCAGCGACAGGCCCGGTGCCGCGCCCGCCATGAAGCAGGCCCATCCGCGCACCGTGTCCGACGCATGCCCGGCCATCAGCGCGAAGGCGTCGGCGCCCAATTGTGCCTGCAGGATGCCTGCCGCCAGCGCCATGCGCCTGGAAATGCCGGCAGTGGCGGCGCCGCGCATCTGTTCCAGTCCGACGGCGCCCACATCCGGCGCCACCGCCTGCATCAGCTGCGCAAAGTCCACCGCCAGGCATTCGGTCAGGTGCAAGGCCGGGGCGCCCGCATTCAGTTGTGCGAGGCGCTTGGCATCGATGTCCTTCACGCCGCGGCCAGCAGGCTTGCGTGCGGATGCGGCGGTCATCGGGCTTGCTCCAGCAACGCGGCGCGGCCGCTGTCGGTGCCCTGCCAGACCTTGCCCAGCAACGTGCTCAACTGCGCACGGTCCGCCGGCGACAGGCCGTCGAACAACGATCCGATCCATTGCGCGTGTTCCTTGAACAGCTTGGCCGCCGTCGTCTTGCCCTTGGCGGTCAGCCGCGCGGTGATCATGCGCCGATCTTGCTGCCCCGCTTGGCGCTGCACGAAGCCGTCGCGCTCCAGGCCGTCCAGCAGCCCCGTCACCGTGGCCCGCGTCACGCCAGCCCGCGTCGCGAGTTCGTGGGGCGGCAGGCCGCCGGCCTGCCCATGCAGCAGGAACAGCAGCACGAACTTGCCTTCGGACAGCTGCCTGGGCGCCAGGCGCGCGGCGCAGTCGCGGTCAATGGCGCGGGCCAAGGCCAGGACCTGGAAGCAGAGTTCGATGCCATCGCACGAGGGCAGGCCGCGACGCGCGGCCTCGTCCAGCAGGGCGTGGTGCTTGGGTTCCAGCATGGGGCGAACGGGCTGCGGCATGGACTTGGCTCATGAAATATGGTGGCATATAGTATGGCGGCTAACTATTAATTGGCAAGTGGTCGTCGGCGCGGCCGCTATCATGGCATTCATCCCATTCACGCCCCGCCCCTATGCCCCCACATGCAGACGTCACCCTGCGCCGCCTGCGCGAAGACGACGTGCCGATGATCCTGGCCCTGGAGTCCGACCCCGAGGTCATGCGCCACAGCACCGGCGTGAAACCGGCCACCGACGCGCGCCGCCAGGAATTGCTGGACTGGCTGCAGCAACCGGTGGACGCTATCGGCCACTGGGCCGTGGTGGCGCCGGACGGCGCGGCCGTCGGCTGGATCAGCCTGACCCGCCTGGAAGACACCGGCCGGCTGCAACTGGCCTACCGCCTGCAGCAGGCCGCCTGGGGCCGCGGCTACGCCACCCAGGCCGCGCGCCAGCTGTGCGACTATGCCTGGCGCACGCTGGACATCACGGCATTGTTTGCCGTCACCTGGCCGGACAACCTGGGTTCGCAGCGCGTACTGCACAAGCTGGGCTTCGTGTACCAGGCCAACGAAACGCACTACGGCCGCGACACCCGCGTTTACGCACTGCCCAAGCCTACCGCCGCCGTTCGCTGACCTCGGCATGGCGCCGCGCGATGGCCTGCGCCCGGTCGCGCATGCGTTCGGCCACCTGGGCCAGGCGGCCGCCGGCCAGCCGGTCGGCCATGGCCGTCACCGTCACCGCGCCCAGCGGTTCGCGATCATCTGCCCGAATCGCCAGCGCCACCGCGCTGGTGCCCGGCATCAGCCCGTTGGGCGCATACGCGATGCCGCTGGCACGTGCCTGGTCCACGCGCCGCAAGATATCATCGACCGATTCCCCCGCCACCGCCAGGCGTGCGGCGTTGGCGTGCACGATGGCGGCGCTTTCCGACGCGTCCAGGCACGACAGCAGCGCCACGCCCGACACGCCCAGGCCCAGCGGCCGGCGCACGCCCACTTCGATCGAGAGCACCTGGATCGGATGATGCCCGGTCTTGCGGCCAATGCAGATGGAATCGTGGCCGTGGCGCACGCTGAGGAAGACGGTGTCGCCCACCTGGTCAGCCAGTTCGGCCAGATACGGATCGGCCAGGGTCAAGAGCGGAAAGCGGCGCGTGCGTGCCAGGCCCAGCAGGCTGATCTCGCCGCCGATCAGGTAACGCCGGGTGGCCGCGTCCTGCTCGACGGCCCCTTCCTGCACCAGCGTCTTGAGCAGGCGGTGCACGGTGGGCCGGTTCAGGCCCGACATGCGCACCAGGTCGATCAGCCGCACGCCCCGCTCTTGCCCGCAGGCCACCAGCCGCAGGATTGCCATGGCGCGGCGCACGGTCTGCGCGCCGGGCAGCGCGTCGTCGGCCTCGTTGCCCGCCGCCGTGCCGCGCGGCGTATGGTCATCGTCCGCCGTGCCTCGCAGTGCGTCGCCGTCGCCCGCTATGCCACCCGCCCGCGCGTTCATGGCGCGTCCTGCCCCATGACCGACTTGGGCGTCTGGCGCAGCGTGCGCTTGGTGATCAGCGGCCCCAGCCGCGCGTAGTTCGGCCCGCCGATGCGGCAGACGGGGTCGAGCAAGGTGGTGTCGATCTTGCCGTCGCGCGCCAGCCCGTCGCGGATGTGAAACAGCCGCACTTCGCCGACGAAGAATTCCGCGCCCGTGTCACCAAACGGCGTCACGCTGTGCAGCACGCATTCCAGGCTGACGGGCGCCGCGGCCAGGCGCGGGGTGGCGATGGCCTCGCCCGGCAGCACGTCCAGCTGCAGCAGTTCGGCTTCGCTGACTTCGGGCGGATGCTCTTCGGCGCTGGCGTGAATGGCATCGAGCAGGTCTGCATTGCCGATGTTCACCACGAAATGGCCGTGCTCAAGAATATTGCGGGCGGTGTCTTTGCGCAGCCCCGCCTTGCGGCCGATGTTCACGCCCAGCATCGGCGGCGTGTTGGACACGAAGGTATAGCAGCTGAACGGCGCCAGGTTCACCTTGCCGCCCGGCCCCAGCGTGGTGATCCAGGCTATCGGGCGCGGCACCACGATGCCGCTCATGAGCTTGTAGGTTTGTTCGGGGGTCAGTTCCGGGGCGGCGATACGCATCACAAGACGTCCATATATTGAACCTGAAAAGCCGGCCAATACCGCGGCCGACGATAGCTTTGCGCCCATTTTCCCGGGTTTTCCAGGGGGCGGTGAATCCGGACAAACCGCGATTCCCGCAATAAGTCCAACATTCGGACTTTTTCGAATTTTTGGCGTTGTCGCCCGGCGGGCAAGTTTCTAGAGTCTGTGCAAACAACAGAACAACCCAAGGAGACAACCCATGCACCCGCTTGCCAAAGCCTGCACCGCCCTGGCGCTGACCGCCGTGACCACCCTGGCCCACGCCTGGCCCGACAAACCCGTGAAGATCGTGGTGCCCTACCCGCCCGGCGGCAATGTGGACGTGGCCGCGCGCCTGATCGGGCCGGGCCTGCAGGCGGCGTTCGGCCAGCCGTTCATCGTGGAAAACAAGCCGGGCGCGGGCGGCATGATCGCAGGCGAACAGGTGGCGCGCTCGGCGCCCGACGGCTACACGCTGTTCATGGCGGCCAACGGCCCCTTGCTGTTCAGCCCGCTGATCTTCAAGCGCCAGGCCTACAAGTGGGACCGCGATTTCGAACCCATCAGCTCGGTGTCGTACACGCCGCTGGTGTTGCAGGTGCGGCCCGGCCTGCCGGTCAAGACCCTGGGCGACCTGCTGGCGCTGGCCAGGCAGGAACCGGGCAAGCTGAACATGGCCTCGCCGGGCGCCGGCACCACCAACCACCTGGTGAGCGAACTGCTGCAATCGCTGACCGGCGCACGCTGGACCACGGCGCAATACAAGGGCAACGCCCCCGCCACCACCGACCTCTTGGGCGGCCAGGTGGACTTCAATTTCGACCAGATCTCGGTATCGCTGCCGTACATCAAGGAAGGCCGCACGCGTGGCCTGGCCGTGACGACGGCGCAGCGCGTGCCGTCGCTGCCCGACGTGCCCACCTTTGCCGAAGCCGGCGTGCCCGGCATGGAAGCCGCCACCTTCACTGGCCTGCTGGCGCCCAAGGGCACGCCGCCCGAGGTATTGGCGCAACTGAGCCAGGCGCTGGACAAGATCCTGCGCCAGCCCGACATCATCCAGCGCTTCCAGGAACTGGGCGCCGATGCCCAGGCCAGTTCGCCCGCCGATTTCACCCGCTACCTGGCCGCGGAAGACGCGCGCTGGACGCCCATCATCGAACGCGCCGGCATCACCGCCAACTAGGGTCTGCACAAGGCGCCCCGTGGCGCCGACCGACCCTGCCCGCCCCCCGATTCCCTTCCCTGGCCACACACCATGACACGACAAAGCATTTATGCCGAAGGCTTCAGCCACAAGAACCCCATTCCCGCCGCCTGCCGCGTCGGCAACCTGCTGTATTCCGGCAGCATCCAGGGCACGGACCCGGCCACGGGCGCCTATGGCGACACGCTGGAGCGCCAGTGCGAGCTGATGTTCGACCACATCCGCCGCATCGTTCAAGCGGGCGGCGGGTCCCTCGGCCAGATCGCCAAGATGACCGTCTGGATGCGCGACCGCAGCCAGCGCGCGGCGCTCAACGCCGTGTGGCTGCGCGCCTTTCCCGATCCGGCCGACCGCCCTGCCCGCCACACCATGCAGGCGGACCTGGACGGCGACAAGCTCATCGAATGCGACTTCGTCGCGGTGCTGGGCTAGGGCCTGCCAACACCAAGGACCAACATGCCGCAATACCTGCCCTTTCACCCCCACCCCACCGCGCCGGCCAAGGCCTTGCCGCCGAAAGCCTGCGACAGCCAGTTCCACGTGTTCGGGCCCGTCGACCGCTACCCGGTGCGCCCCGGCGCGGCCTATGAAATGCCCAGCGCCACCATCGACACCGCGCTGCGCCTGCACCGTTTACTAGGCATCGAGCGCGGCGTCATCGTGCAGGCCACCACCTACGGCGCCGACCACCAGGTGGTGCTGGACGGCCTGGCCACGGCCGGCCCCGGCTACCGCGGCTGCGCCAATGCGCTGGTGCTGGCCGAACGCGACGACGCCTACATCGCCCGGCTGCACGACGCGGGCGTGCGCGGCGCGCGCTTCACCCGCCAGGGCCTGGGCATCAGCATGGACCCGGCCACGTTCCAGCGCGCCATCGACCGCATCCGCGAACTGGGCTGGTACGCAAAATTCCAGCCCGAACCCGACGGCATGATGGCGCAGGCGGCGCAGTTCGAAGCGCTGGACATTCCGGTGCTGATCGACCACATGGGCCGCGCCGACCCCACCGTCGGGGCCGATGACCCCACGCGCCGCAAGCTGGTCGAGTTGCTGGGCCGGGGCAACTTCTGGGTAATGCTGTCGCTGACCGAAAAGCTGTCGCGATCCGGCCCGCCCTGGGACGACGTGGTGCCGCTGGCCCACGCCCTGATCGCCGCCAACCCCGACCGCGTCGTATGGGGCAGCGACTGGCCCCACCCGGTGTCCGTCAAGCAGCCGCCCGACGAGGGCCGCCTGGTGGATCAGTTGCACCGCTACGCGGGCGACGACGCCAGGCTCAAGAAAATTCTGGTCGACAACCCGGCCCGCCTTTTTGGATTCGACGCATGAAACTCCTGTCCTTTGAACACCAGGGCCGCGCCGGCTTCGGCCTGTTGCGCGGCGACTCGGTCGTCGACCTGAGCCAGCTTGGCCATGCCGACCTGCACGCCGTGCTGGCGGCCGGCGCCCTGCCGCGCCTGGCCGACCTGGCCGCGAACCTGGACGCCACGTTGCCGCTGTCGGCCCTGACGCTGCGCCCGCCCATTGCCGCGCCCGGCAAGATCATCTGCGTGGGCGTCAACTACGGCAACCGCAACGAGGAATACAAAGACGGCAGCGCGCCGCCGCAATACCCCAGCGTGTTCCCGCGCTTTCCCGAGTCGTTCGTGGGCCACGGCCAGCCGCTGCTGCGGCCGCCGGAATCCGAACAGCTGGACTACGAAGGTGAAATCGCCCTGGTCATCGGCAAGGCCGGCCGCCGCATCGCCGCAGCCGACGCCTGGTCGCACGTGGCCGGCCTGACCTGCCTGAACGAAGGCACGATCCGCGACTGGCTGCGCCACGGCAAGTTCAACGTCACCCAAGGCAAGAACTGGGACGCCAGCGGGTCCATGGGCCCTTGGCTCGTCACCGCCGACGAGTTCGACCCCCGCGCGCCGCTGACCGTCACCACCCGCGTCAACGGCGAGATTCGCCAGCACGACACCACCGCCAACCTGATGTTCCCGTTCGATGAACTGATCCGCTACATCTCCACCTGGACCACCTTGCAACCCGGCGACGTCATTTCGACCGGCACGCCGATCGGCGCGGGCGTGCGCTTCACGCCGCCCCGTTTCCTGAAACCCGGTGACGTGGTCGAGGTGGAAGTCTCGGGCATCGGCACGCTCTCCAACCCCGTGGCCGACGAAGCGGCCGCGCGCTCCTGAGGTAAGCCCCATGTTGAACGAAGCCTCCCGCCAACGCGCCGCCGACCTGCTGATCGAGGCGGAACGCACCGGCGTGCCCACCACCCAGCTGGACCAGGCCTTTCCCGGCATCGAGATCGACGACGCCTACACCATCCAGCAACGCATCATTGCCGCCAAGCTGGCGGCCGGCGCGCGGTTGCGCGGCCACAAGATCGGCCTGACGTCCAAGGCCATGCAGAGCACCGTCGGCATCAACGAGCCCGACTACGGCCATTTGCTGGACACCATGTTCTTCCAGGATGGCGACACCATCGCCACCGATAAACTCATCGTGCCCCGCGTGGAGGTCGAGCTTGCCTTCGTGCTGGGCAAGCCGCTCAAGGGCCCGGACGTCACGCTGTTCGACGTGCTGGACGCGACCGACTACGTCGTGCCGGCGCTGGAACTGATCGACGGGCGCAGCAAGTACCCGCGCCGCATCGTCGACAACATCGCCGACAACGCCGCCTGCGCCGGCATCATCCTGGGCGGCCGCCCCGTACGGCCGCTGGACGTGGACCTGCGCTGGGTCGGCGCGCTGCTGTTGAAGAACGGCGTCATCGAAGAGTCGGGCGTGTCCGCCGCCGTGCTGGGGCATCCGGCCATGGGCATCGTCTGGCTGGCCAATAAACTCGCGCAGCACGACACCGGCCTGCAAGCCGGATACGTCGTGCTGGCCGGCTCGTTCACCCGCACCGTCGCGGTCGCCAAGGGCGACACCATCCATGCGGACTACGGTCCGCTGGGCAGCATCTCGGTGCATTTCTCGTAAGGGGACGGCCGTGCAACTTCCCCTCAACGCATTCAAGCGGGCCCTGCGCGACCAACGCCACCAGACTGGCCTGTGGGTCACGCTGGCCAACCCCAACAGCGCCGAACTGGTGGCCGGGTCGGGCTTTGACTGGCTGCTGCTGGATACCGAGCATTCACCCGCCCTGTTGCCCACGGTGATGGCGCAGTTGCAGGCGGTGGCCGCCTACTCCTGCCATCCCGTCGTACGCCCGACCTGGAACGACAACCTGCAGATCAAGCGCTACCTGGACATCGGCGCGCAGACCCTGCTGCTGCCCTACGTGCAGAATGCCGCCGAAGCCGAGCACGCCGTGGCCGGCATGCGCTATGCACCGCTCGGCGTACGCGGCGTGGGCGGCACCGTGCGCGCCACCCGCTATGGCCGCGTCGCCGACTACATGCAGCGCTGCGAAGACGAACTGTGCCTGCTGATCCAGGCCGAAACCGGCGAAGCGCTGGAGCAGCTGGACGCCATGGCGGCCGTCGACGGCGTGGACGGCGTCTTCATCGGCCCGGCCGACCTGGCCGCAAGCCTGGGCTACCCCGGCGAACCCGGCCACCCCAAGGTGGTGGCCGCGGTCGAATCCGCCATCGCCCGCATTCGAAAGGCGGGCAAGGCGCCCGGCGTGCTGACCGTGGACGAAACGCTGGCGCGGCGCTACATGGCCGCGGGCAGCCTGTTCACGGCGGTGGGGGTCGACGCGGCCTTGCTGGCCAGGCAGTGCGATCAGCTGGCGCAGCGGTTCAGCGTGGCCGCGTAGCAGCGCAAGACGGGAGCCTGGTCGCGCGCGGCGGCCAGGCGCTTGCCCCTGGAACGCGCGCCTGACCGCGCTGCCGGGCACGGGCAAGCCGCCGCGCTTGCGGGTACGCTATCGGTTTTCTCACTTGCCGAGCCCTTGCATGTCCGACAACACCCAAGCCTTTGACGCCGCCACCTATATCGCCCAGAGCCTGGAAGGCCTGCGCGCCGCCACCGCCGCGCACTGCGGCACCTGGCACCTGGACGAAGCCGAGCAATGGTCTGTGGACATGGACAGCGGCCTGATCGTGTTCCAGCTACCCGGCGGCATGATCGCCCGCGCGCCGGTGCAGATCGTCGGCACCACCAACAGCGCCGACAGCACCTTCCTGTGGGGCTGGGACCACCCGTCGGTGCCCGCCGAACTGGCCGAACACGCGCAACTGGCGCAGGCCTTCGGCCAGGCCCATGGCCTGCCCGCCTATACCACCCGCCAGGTGGCCTGCGAAGACGAACAGGCCTGGGAATTCACCGCCGTCGCCATGCGCCTGGGCGAAGCCAGCGGCGCGTATCGCGCCCAGGCGTCGGACACCGCCTACGTGTGGATGACGTTCGGGCAGGTGACGCTGTCGCAGGCAGACGCCTAAGCCGGTTTTTCTGGCCGAATGCCCGTATACGCCGCACGCGGCCGGATCACATTCTGGCTGCCTCGCTGCTCCAGCCCGTGCGCCAGCCAGCCGATCGAACGGCCCAGCGCGAACAGGCCAAACGCCGCGCCCACCGGCAGCCCCAGGTGGCGACGCACCGCCACCAACGCGAAATCCAGCGACGGGCGCTGCCCCACCAGCGTGAACGCCTGGTCGATGAACGACTGCCACGCCGCGCGCTGCGGCAGGATGCGGCCCAGCATGGCGATCGCGCGGGGGTCGCCGCCCGGATAAAGATGGTGGCCGAAGCCCGGCAGGTCTTCGCCGCGCGCCAGGCGTTCGCGCAAAGTCGCGCCCGGGTCGCCGCCGCGATCCCGCTCGTCCCATAGGGCTTCGACGCGCGCCGTGGTGCCGCCATGGCGTCCGCCCGTCAGCGCCGCCAGGCCGCCGACGATGCCCGCGCGCAGGCTGGCGCCGGTGGACGCAATGCAGCGCGCCGTGAAACTCGACGCGTTCAATTCGTGGTCTGCGCTGAGCACCAGCGCCATCCGGACCAGATCCGCACCGGCGGCATCCAGGCCCCAGGCGCGGGCGCACTGCATGTGAATCGGCGCGGTGTCCGGCGGCGCCTGCAACAGGCAGGCGGCCAGCGTGCGCACCAGATCGCCGCACCCCTGCGCCTGGCGCGCCGCCGCGCCTTGCCACAGCGCGGTCGCGTCATCGTCGCTGGCCGCGGTGAACAACGGCAGCAATGCGCTTTCCGCACGCTGCCCGCGGTGCTGCGCGAGCAGGCCGGCCAGCCCGGCCGGCCACGGCAGCGCGGGGCCGCCGAACGCGGCGCGCGCATCGCACTGCCACAGGTGCGCCGCCACGGCTTCCACCGACGCCGACTCGGCCAGCGTCACCGCGTTGACGCCGCGGTAGTACATCTGCCCGTCTTCGATCAGCGTGATGGCCGACTCCAGCACCGGCAGCCCCCAGCTCAGCGTCGCCTTGGCGACTTCCTTGGGCTTGCGGCCCCGCGTGCGCTGCGCGGCCAGGCGCTCGACGTCGTCAGCCAGGTAGCGGCTTTCGCGGTGGCTGTCGCCCGCTTCGGCGTGCAGCAGGCCGCGGCTGACGTAGGCGTACAGCGTCTGGCGCGACACGCCCAGGCGGGCGGCGGCTTCGGCAGAAGACAGGTAGTTGGGCATGGCGCGCAGAGGGGGACGAAAGGTCACAAAGTCACAAGCGGCGGGTCAACTCGGCAGTCGGTCTGCAGGCAGCCCGCTCGATAAGTTGATTAATTTAATCAATATTGACAATTAAAACCAGAAGAATAGGCTGTCGACATTGCTTGATGAACCAGGAAACGCCATGTCCGCCCCCCGCCACGATCCGACCTTGCCGCCCCCCGCCTTCGCCGATTACCTGCGCCAGTTCTGGCTCGCCGCGGGCGGCGACGCTGCCCACTTGCCCGGTGTCAGCGTCACGGGCCACGGCGCGCTGGCGTCCGCCTTTGCCGTCACCGACTTTGCCGCCGCCGCCATCGGCGCGGCGGGCCTGGCGCTGGCGGAATTCGCGGCCAAGGGGTCCGGCGACCTGCCCCCCGTGCAGGTCGACCGGCGCCTGGCGTCCTTCTGGTTCGGCACCACCCTGCGCCCGGTCGGCTGGACCGCACCGCCGCTATGGGATGCCGTGGCGGGCGACTATCTGGCGTCCGACGGCTGGATACGGCTGCACACCAACGCGCCCCACCACCGCGACGCGGCCCTGGCCGTCCTGGGCGTGGCCGCCGACCGCGACGCCGTTGCCCAGGCCGTGGCGCGCTGGCGTGCCGATGACCTGGAAGCGGCCGTGGTCGAACGCAACGGCTGCGCCGCCGCCATGCGCAGCCTGGACGCCTGGGCGGCCCACCCCCAGGGCCGCAGCGTCGCCGCCGAACCCTTGCTGCACCGCGCGCCTGGCATTCACGCCGCCCGCCCCGACTGGCAGATTCCCCGCCAGCGCCCGCTGCAAGGCATCCGCGTGCTGGACCTGACCCGTATCCTGGCCGGCCCCGTCGCCACGCGCTTCCTGGCCGGCTACGGCGCCGACGTGCTGCGCATCGACCCCATCGGCTGGGAAGAGCCCGGCACGGTGCCCGAAGTGGTGCTGGGCAAGCGCTGCGCGCGGCTGAACCTGAAAGATCCCGCCGACCGCGCCGTGCTCGAACAGTTGCTGGGCCAAGCCGATGTGATGATCCACGGCTACCGCCCCGATGCCCTGGCGCGCCTGGGCCTGGACGCCGACCGCCGCCGCGCCCTCAACCCCGCGCTGGTGGATGTGTCGCTGGACGCCTATGGCTGGACCGGCCCCTGGCATGGCCGCCGCGGCTTCGACAGCCTGGTGCAGATGAGCACCGGCATTGCCGATGCCGGCATGCGCGCGGCGGGCAGCGACCGCCCCGTGCCGCTGCCCTGCCAGGCCATCGACCACGCCACCGGCTACCTGATGGCCGCGGCAGCGCTGCGCGGCCTGACCGAACGCTACGCGACCGGCGTGGGCAGCAGCGCCCGGGCCTCGCTGGCGCGGACGGCGCGGGTGCTGGTGGCGCATGCGGGCCCGTTGCAGGGCGGACCGGCCTTGGCGCCCGAATCACCGCAGGATCTGACGACGACGATCGAAGAAACGTCTTGGGGCCCGGTGCGGCGCGTCAACGTGCCGCTGCGAGTGGGTGACATTCCGGAAGCGTGGGATTACCCCGCGAGTGCGTTGGGGTCGAGCCCGGCGCGGTGGCGGTGACTGCAGGCGTTGTGCGCAGCCGCGATGAGCGGCGAGCTAGGTGCGTTCACGCCTTCGAGTGCGGTGCGAGCTGCGCAACATGTTCTGCATAGTCTGGAAACGCCGCGGCCAACGCCGCCGCGTCCGCCAGTTCGAATTCAGAAAACTCGAAACCCGGCGCGACCGTGCAGCCCACCAGCGCGAGGTGCTCAGGCGCCGCACAGCGAGCACCAAACCAGCATCCCGCTGGCACGACGGCCTGGAACACGCTGCCAGGATGAGTAAGCGGGTTACCCAGTCGGTGGATCGTCAACCCCTCGCCCTCGCTGAGCACCCACACCTCGAGCGGATCGCCCGCATAGAAATGCCAGATTTCGTCCGAGCCGATCCTGTGCCACGAGGAATACGCCCCATCACACAACAAGTAATAGATCGCCGTTGATGCGGACCGCGATGCCCCATCTGCCGCCCGCAAGATCGAATCGGCCGCACGATAGGTTTCACGGAAATAGCCCCCTTCGGGGTGTGGCTGCAGGTCAAACTGCGCAATCAGGTCGGCGGCAGAAATTGGCATGGCATGTGAGATCAATGAAGGGATGAATTGGCTACAGGAAGTACTTCGCGTAGTCGGCTAGATTGGCCTCGGCTGCGTCGCTCAGCCCTGGGAAGACAGCGGTACTTTTCATTTAAGCATCTTCCCTTAAAAATTCCCGGATGGCTTGTTCGTCCCTGGCCGTGCGTGCCCATTTTCTGGCGACCCGACGCAAATGGTAATCCAGCAGATCCCTGTCGCCCTCAGCCAACGGCATATGCCTGGCGATCAGACGAAGCATCAGGTGCACGGACATGAACGAAGCGAACGCCTCGTAGGGCCTGGCGCTGGCGTAAGGGATTTTCTGGAAATAGTAGTCGGCCAGACGTATCTGGTCCGCACGCTTCCACGAACGATGCGGCAGCAATTGATAGGCGCGGCCATGTGCCGGGTCCGAAACGGGATACTCAGCCAGCATCCAGGTCGCGGCGTCTTCGGATGTCATCGACCTGATTTTTTCGCATTCTCTTTTTAAAGCCATGTCCATAGCGTGTCTCACTCAGCGATGCGCCCAAACGATAGCGCAATTGCACACGCCCGAAATGCAGGCAATGCCCCTATCCGGCGAACGCCGGTGTCGAAAACGTAGTCTGACACCATATTTTCATGAGGAATATTTATCTGGATTTATATAAAGATACCTATTTACCATGTCGATATTCATGTCTTTAACCAAATCAATAATATGACGATATTCAAGTTTTGTTATCAGAATATCACTATCAGCAGCGAAATCACATAAAGTTTCAAGCGCTAGCACACTCTCAAAATGATCGATGTATTCAAGCGCGTATCTAACCAACGCAGGATCCAACCTATCGGTCAGTTGTTCGCCTAGAAATCTAATTCGATCATTTATTTTCATATTTACCCTTATGGCCTTACCAATTTTAACGGCAAAATAAGGTGTCAGACTATGTTTTCATACAGCCATCTTCAGGCCAAAACTGTAGTCTGACACCTTGTATCTTTGTTCAATGCTCATTGTCCATCCTCAAAAACGTAGCCTGACACCTTATTTTTAACACCTTGTTTTTATACCTCTGATAGGTTCCCTGGAAACTCTTGGGAAAACCTCTGCGTCTGGCACTTTATTCGTTATTTTCAGACTTTACCTACTCGCGCCGCCAAGCCTTAGCATGGCGAAAAGAACGTTGACCCAAGATTAGAGATAGTTCGCCCCACAAGTCCTGGTTCTGCTCTGTTCGAGCCACCAGGGCCTCAATCAACCCTGTAGCGACGGCAGCCGCCAAGACTTGGTCATCGCTCCCCATTGCTCGTTCGATCAATTGGAAAATTTGCCTTTTCACTTCCTGCTCTTGATTATCAATATCGTCGGCAATGTGTAATCCGATAGCCGATAGCAGCGTTATTGCAGGAGGATCTTCTGGCTTCCATTCTTCGCAAACTTCACGATAAGCAACTTTCGCGCTACATGACAAGTTTGTGATGGAAGAAATAAATTCTTGAAGGGTCATAATTATTTCTCTCGAAGCGCATTACTCATGCCTTTGATAATATTTTCTGCTGCATCCCTATCGCTGAGGCGAGCATTTTGATTATTCACCAACCACAGTTCAAATACACGAATGCAGAAAATAAGGTGTCAGACTCTGAGATTTCCCCAGAGACTGACACCTTAATTTCATGCAGAACTCCTCAACAGCTCACGGAATCAGGATAAATACACCCGGCAATCCTAGAACTACCCTGAATGTCTAATTAGCTCTCTGGCCTGTATTAGCTTGTTTATAAAATCATCCAAGGGGATTTTGGCAAAAAAACCTAGATTTGGTTCACTACCAAATAGCTCTATTTCTAGAGAACCCAACCCTCTCTCACAATTGATTTCCGCAACTCTCTCACGATCCAACTGAATCTCAATTGTAAGTTGCTCATAATTAGCCGGACTTGAGAAAAATAGCTCTAGTTTTTTATTCATGGGCGTTTTAGGCACAAACAAGGTGTCAGACTACGTCTGCAAAGAGCCCTTTCCAGGCCGAAAGCGTAGTCTGACACCATATTTTCTACACCATATTTTCCGCAAGCGGTCAGGCAAACTGCACGCGGACAACGGTTGCTCGTTGCCGACGCTATCAGCAACGACGCGGCATCACCGCACATTGCCCGCCGAGGGCTGGAAAGCAAAGAGCGCTTGGGGCGACAGCGCTGGGTAGTCGAGCACCCCCATGCTTGATTCGCCGGCTCAGGCAAACTGCGCATCCGCTCCGCCCTTTGCGCCAACTACCTAATCTCAAGCGTAAAACGATCTATCCAGTTGCATTGCTGATCTTGCAACTCTACTTCTCGAAAGAGAGAAAGAATTTGTTCATATCTAGGCAACGTCATCTTCGATTGCTTAGAGTTGAGCCAAATTACCTTCAGAGGTCGCTCAACCATACCCGTCAAGACGTCCCATAACGCATCCAAATTTCTTCCGTACCAATTGGGCAGAGCCAAACCCTTAGAGATCACGTCATGAAGGTCTTCTTCGGACGCAATTCTTGAGCCATCGATAACCAGCTCCATCGCTGTTGCCCCTAGTTTTCCAACGTCCAATAGGAATCATCAGAGGGTCTCGCCAATAACGTAGTCTGACACCCTATCTCACAAAGACCGCTTGACGGCTGTGACCTCGCTGTACAACGTGATGCGGGCAGTGGGGAACGATTAATCGGGGCAGCCTGGGAGCCATGGCACAGTTATCCAAGAACATAACTGCGGCAGCCTAGCACTCGCCTCAACGGCTGACGAACAGAGGTGGATAAATATGCCCCACCTTCCTGCCCGCACCACCTCAGACTGAGCTTCGGCCGCAAACGTAGTCTGACACCTTATTTTCGTATTTTGACCGAACCTTATTTTTTTATTAATAAGTAAATTTTGTATTAGCTTTTCCGTCTGCAGTCGAGGTTAATACGAATTTCTTCCAATCACCGCCTGTATGCGATTTCATCAGTTCGTGTAATTTATGCACAAGACTGGAAACCCTATCATCAGAGTCATCCAAATATTCGCTAACGAACAAACCATCACGAACGAGAGAATATTTGGAGCCTACAGACCACCCTCCGTCGTAAACCTCATACTCAAATTCACAACAAATCTCTTCGTACGCTCCTTTCGCGGAGTCGTGCATAATCTGTGTGAGTGCATTCAATATCTGCACTTGCAGTTCAATGCTCATTGTCCGGCCTCATTCCTAAATGATTTTCGCATTTTTATTCCGTTAATTGAGTAATCAATAACCAATGAGTCTGGTCTGACCGACGCAGAAAAATAAGGTGTCAGACTACGCTTTCACACAGCCATCTTCAGGCCAATAACGTAGTCTGACACCTTATTTTTCTGCGCCGAAAACGAAGTCTGACACCGGGGTTCGTTATTTTTTTATTTCGCCATTTTATTTCTTTACTATATACCAAACAATTTCCTCTCAACGTGCTCGGTCAATTCATCTAAGTCATCATAAGCTATTGGCCCAAATAACGGATAATTTTTCGAAAAATAATCATATATTTCTACGGAACTATCATTTAGCTTTCTATCCATCAAAATTACTTCCTCCGGAGTAATAGACCAATTTACTCCGGGCATCGCAATCCTTTTATAAGATTCCATAGACCACCGCAGCTTCCCCTTATAGCTAGATAATGCGTCTTTCAATGCACTCACTGCGGAAATATTTTCATTAACGAATCTGAAAGATACATAGGGCGGAAAAATTGAATGATCCTGAACTTCAGCATGATCACGCACCCATACTTGCGGATATCTCTGCTTATAGGTCCGCCAGGCCAAAGGCTCCAGCTTATCAATGATGTTTAGCAAAGCACCTTCTCTGTCTTCGATTATTTTTAAATTCATTCCAGCCCCTTTAGCTTTGAAGAAATGTACACACCATCAGGGTTCATTCCTTTAATGTGCATTTCCCAATCCCCCTTCGGAATGGGAGAACTAGACAACCTTGGATCATAAACGTATCTACCATCAGTATAAATTTGGTGATACGTATAATTTTTTTGGACAATACTATTTTCGTAAACGTTTAGATTGCCAGGATTTTTGGGGCGCACTTCCAGAATTATCCCTTTACCGCCTGCGCTCTCTAGCAATTTTGCAGCTATGTCAGAGCAATCAACCTGTCCGCACCTATTGATCATTTCCCGAACTAGAGGGCTATTCATCGCATCAACCACCGTTGCCTCAGGCGGAAAGCTCGGATTGATAGGACGGAACGGCCTGTCCATCCCCGGTGGGATGAATTCAGCAGGGGGAGGAATAACCGTCGGTCGCGCGGGAGAAGCAAAAACCGTTTCATATTTTCCCGTAATGGGATTCTGCCTCGCTATGACTGTATTGCCCTCGGCCAGCAGCACCTCCCCATTGCGCACCGTCCAAGACGCCCCATCCGCATAGGCCATCTTCGCAACCGTCATCTCCAACGAACCGCGCGCTGCACGCGTAGCGCTCAGTTTGATGAGGTTAACGAATGTATTCCGAATCCCTCCCAGAACGCCGCTTGACGCGATGTCGAACGCCAGCAGCGCCGCATCAACCTTGGGAGTCAATTCACTCTGCGTTTTGTACTGAGCCAGCAGGCCATCGAGTTCTTTAATTGACTTCGTCAGCTGGAACGCGCAAGCAGGCACCTGCCCACATGCCGATCCACTGCCAAGCATCGACTCCAACTGGTCCCGCGTTTCCTGCAACTCGCCGGGACCGAAGATGCTCTTCATCTGATCCAACGCTGCCTGCGTACCCGCGGCGTGCGCGGCTTTGATCTGCTGCATCAAATCGTCTTGCTGCTTCGGATCCAACTTGTCGATCTGCGACAGCCGGCCGATGAGATCCTGATCGTGCGCCAGATTCAGCGTGTTGTTGTCCAGCTCAGCAATCGCCGCATTCGTGATCGTCGCGATGCCATCTGCACCGGCAACTGCCGCTGCGCCGGCAATCAGCGACGCGACAAGATTGCGACGTGCCTCTTTCTCGGCGTTGGTATTCCCACTAGTGCTATCCAGCAATGCGTTCACGAGGATCGCAGCGGCGCCGCCCGTCGCTCCCGCGCCACAACTCTGGCCGCTCGCGGCTGCGCCTGCGCAACCCACGATCGCCTGCAATGCGGCATGTTCGGGTGAGCCATTTCGCACGAGGCCTTCGCTCACCCACTTACCGACCTGCGCTGCGCCTTGCTGTTGCAGATAGTTGACCAAAGCGTTTTGCGCGATGTCCGTCGCAGCGCCGGTCACATTGCTGCCGAGTCCAGCCAAAACGGCGTTGGCAAATTGGCGATAGGTCCCACCGGGTAGCCATTCTTTAGCAGCGTTAAACTGCCGTTCCAGGTCTGCGTATCTAGCCGGATCGTTCTCGGTGCGCATCGCTTCCTTCAGCGCGTCCGCCTCCGCCGCCCGATTCGCCAGAAACGTCCCCGTCTCCTGCGCCAGGGTCTTGGTCACCTCGAACCCCGCCCGGATCTCCTTCTCGTCAAAGATCCGATCCAGCGCGTTGAGCGTGTCCTTGGTATCCCGGTTCAACGCGGCAATCGCTTCGGCCGCGGTCTGGCCCGTCAGCGCCTTTTGCCCCGCCTCATCCCGAATGACGATGGTGCCGCCGCTGATGGCGCTCTTTGTGGTGGAGCTGGCCTCGCCACTGGCGCCCATCGCAATGGGCACGTTGGCGCTGAGGCCATCGAGGCTGGGCAGCGTGGAGCCCGGCGTGGCCTTGCTGCCGCCGGCGACGTTGCCCTGGTTGTCGGTGCCGATGGCGCTATTGCCACTGCCGGCACCGCCGCCCTTGGCGCCATCTTTGCCGCCGTCCTTGCCGCCCGAACCCCCGCCACCGAAGTTGAAGCCCCCTCCGAGTTGAATCGACTGCCCTTCATAGCTGGCGCGGTTCTCGATGTCTCGACTGGTCAAGGTCCCCGTGATCAGCACGTTCTTGCCGTCCGCCACCGCCTTGTCGCTGCTGGCAATGACCCCGCCAATCAACCCGGTGTTCTTGCCCACGTTCAGCTGGAAGCCGCCATCGCCCGCCCACATGCCGGTCTGCTCCGTGACGCTGGCGTATTGGCTGTTGATCTTGGTCTGGCCGTAGTTGCCGCTGACGCTGCTGGCGCCGTAGCAGATGGGCGGGATGCACAGGCTGACCTGCACGCCGCCGCTGCGGTCACGGGCGACGTAGTTGCTGATGTCTTGCAGGCTCTCGATGACGAGGTTGCCGCCCACGGTGGCGACGATCTGCGCCGCGCGGGCCTGCGCGCCGCGCAGCACGGCGTCGCCGCCGGAGTTGATCGTGAGCCGGTGGCCCGCCACCACGTGGGTGTTGTTCCAGCTGCTGTCCTGGCCGCTGCCCTTGTTGGTGCTGCCCCCTGCCCCGATGTTGATGGCAAAGCCATTCTGGCTGCCGCCCACCGTCAGGCCCACGCCGATGCTGGCGTTGCGGCTCTTGCCGTCGCTCTTCTGGTTGGACGTGTTCTGCTGCGCGGTGAGCAGGATGTCGCCCTGGGCGTTCAGCAATACGTTGCGGCCCGCGGTCAGGTTCGAGCCTGAGACCGTGATGTTGGACTGGGCGCCCTTGCCGGCCGCAATGATGATCAGGTCACGGTTTGCGGTGACGGCTGATCCGCTGGCGGTACGACTTTCGCCGGTGCGGGTCTGGCTGGAACTACTGGCCCCCACATCCACATTGACGCTGATGCCTCCCATCTGCGCGGGATTTTTGGCCACCGCGTCGTAGAGGTTCTTGGCCGCCAAGCCCGCGGCCACGGCGGCCACTGCCTGGATTCTGCCGTTGTTGGTGTCCTGGGCCGCATGGCGCATGCGGTCGATGGTTTCCACGGCCTTGACGACCGGGCTGTTGACGCTGGTCGTGACCCCGATCTGGCTGCTTTGTTGGAAGTCCCGGTACGCAGACGTATCGAAGCTGCCGTCGATGGTGACCGTCTGTCCGCCTAGCAGCACGTCGCGGTTGGCGTGGATGTCGCTGCCTCGGATCAGCAGGTCTTGCTTGGCGATGATGGACACGTCACCCTGGCGGCTGACGATGGTGCTGCCCGCGCCGCTGGTGCTGCGGCTGTTCTCGGCCAGCGTGCCGCTGGACTTGCGAATGCCGGTGGTTGCGCCGCCGACGTCGTCGCTCAGGTCGCCGACGCTTTTGCTGCGGTGGCTGCTGGTGTGGTCGCGCGTCGCCGTGCCGGTGTCGATGGCAATCGATCCCTTGCTGGCGGACAGCCCCACGTTCTTGACGGCGTCGATGGCCGACCCGGCAATGCGGATGTCGCCCTCGCGGCTGTTGAGATAGACGGTGTTGCCCGTGATCAGGGACGCCGTCTGCCAGGTGCCCGCGGCCGTTTCACCGGCAGTGGCGGTCTGGGCGCCGAAGGGGAACGTCTTGACGCCGCTGGCGTTGGGGCCGCCGTCGATGGCGCGGCCCATGTCGCCCAGGCTCATGCTGCCGACCGAGATGCTGGTGCTTTTGCTATCGTTCTTGCTGGATTCTCGGTACTGGTTCTGCGCGCCAGCGACCGTGATGTCGCGTTTGGCATCGAGCACCACGCCGCCCTGGGCGCGCAGGTTGGAACCGACCAGGGCGATGTCGCCGTCGACCGCGCGGCCGGCGGCATCCCTGGCGCCGCTGCCGGTGGCGCGGATGAGAATGTCGCCGGCCGCGCTCAGCTCCGAGCCGCTGCTGACCTGGCTGAACGTATCCCGCGAACCGCTGCTTTTGCTGCGGCTGAAGTTAAGCGTCACGCCCGGCGTGGTGGCACCGCTGTGGGCCAGTTCCTGGACCTTGGCCTTTGCCGAGCCGGCGTTGGACAGGTTCTTGAAGGTGTCCACCGGCGTGCCCACGAGCTTCACGCCAAAGCTGCTTTGCTTGTTGGAATAGTCGCTGTGGGTGTTTTCCGTATCGCGGCCGGTCAGGATGGCGACATTCTGCGCTTGAATGTCGATGTTGCCGGTCCTGCCGGTCACATCGCCCGCCGCCTTGCCGGCGACGATGTCGCTGCCGACGAGGCTGGCATTGCGGCCCGCGGTCAGGATGACGTTGCCGCCGGTCGTGCCGAGCAAGCTGCGCGCGTCGCTTTGCGTGGTGCCGTCCACGCGCTGG
>NZ_JCBANA010000068.1:0-37846 GCF_059760725.1 Achromobacter sp. 1014246743 | reverse complement strand
GGTCAAGGACGCTGCTTGGCGCCGCGATCGCGGATCTCGACCGTGCTCCATTGCTCGCCTACGCCACGGATCTCGGGCCGGTACATGTCTTCGGCCACCGTCGAGGGCACCGCATAGCGGCCCGGCGTGACGACCCGCACGAGATAGAACACATCGACCTTGCCACGACCCAGCGACACCGCCGCAACATAACGATCATCGCGGAATTCGCGGTGCTTGATGTTGGGGTCGGCCATCGCGTCGGCCACACGGCGTCCGCCGATGCTCCAGTCCTGCATCTCGGGGCTTTGCGACAGGTTCAGGTTCTCGACCTCGAAGCCGGCGGGCACGCGGTCCACCAGCAGGCCGTCCGGAATGTTCTGGTTGGCGCTGGCCTGGACCCACACCACCAGCATGTCGCCGGTCTGCAAGGTGCCGCCATCCCAAGGCTTGCCGTCAGGACGGTACCAGCCGCGCTTGAGCTGGATGACGTCGTTGCGCGGCGCCGGCACGGACATGGGGCTGCCCTGGATGTCGTACTCGATGAACAGCGACTGGCTGCCGGTATTGACGAGCTGCGTGCCCGCCAGTTCGGCCGCGGTCAGCGACACGGTCTGGTCGGACTTGCCGCCGGTCAGCGGCTTGCGTGCGCCGTTGACGGTCAACGTGGCTTCCCAGGGCGTGCCCTTGTCGCCGCCCGCGGCGCGCGCGGCCAGCAGCAAGGCCATCTGCTCTTGCGTCGACAGGTACGAGCGGTTGCCCAGGCGCGCGGCCAGCTGCGACAGCAGGTTTTCGACCCGATCGTGGCGCAGTTGGTACTGGTTGGCCAAGGCATAGGACAGGGCGTAGTCACGCACGGCGCTGCCGTAATCGCCCATCCACTCGTCGTAGTAGGCGCTCTGGCTGCGGCGGGAGATGCCGTATTCACGCGACATGGCCTGATCCAGCGCGGTCTTCATGCGCCCTTCGTCGCCCATCAGCTTGAAGGCGGCGGCCAGCTGGATCAGGGGCAGCGGCGAACGCGCGCGTTCCTGGTAGTTGTCGAACAGCTGGCGCACCGTGGACAACGGCGCCTTGTTGTCGCGCGCCAGCACCAGCACGGCGGTGGCCAGGCCGGCGAAGCGGCGATGGTCTTCACGCAGGGTGTTGACGTCGCCGCTGTCCAGGCGGCCCGATTCGACGTTGCGCTTCAGGTTGGCCGACCAGGTGCCGAACGAGCCACTGCTCTGCTGCACTTGTTCGAGCAGCCACTGGCGCGAACGGTCCAGCGACGCCTCGGGCACCGCGAAGCCCTTGTCGCGGGCGTCCTGCAGGAAGCCCACGGCGTAGGCCGTCAGCCACACGTCGCGCGAGGACGAGCTGCTCCACAGGTTGTACGAACCCACGGCATTGCGCATGCCGGACAGGCGGCCGATGGCGCCGGCGACCTTGGCTTCACGTTCAGCCTGGGTGCGCGGCTTCAGGCCGAACTGCTTGGCCGCGTCTTCGTCCAGCATGACCCAAGGCAGGGTCGCGCTGATGGTCTGCTCGGTGCAACCGTAGGGGTAGTTGAGCAGGCCTTCGACCAGGCGGTTGACGTTGAACGGCGGACGGTTCGAGACCGTCAGGCTGACCGTGGTGGAATCCGGATAGTAGGACGCGATCCACGACGCTTGCGGCGCGTTGGACTCGCCCGGGTTCAGGCGCAGGCGGCGCACCTGGCGCTCGGCCGCGTAGGCCGGCTGCACCTGCAGCACCGATTCGCGCACGATGTGCACCGGCTTGCCGCCGCCCTGTCCGTCCACGGTCAGGCGGATCAGGCCCAGCCCGTACGAGCCGGTGGTGGTGGCGTTAAAGCGCAGGGTCGTGCGTTGCTTGTCCTTGAGCGTCACGGTACGCGTACCGTCGACGATGCCCAGCGGATCCAGCGCTTCCAGCTTGACCGTCACCTTTTGATCGGCGCCGCTCAGGTTGGTGACGTCCAGCGCGATAGCGGCCTGGTCGCCCGGGGTGATGAAGCGCGGCGTGTTCAGCTCGGCCACGATCGGCGCCGCCACCACCATTTCGGTGTCGGTGCTGCCGAAGTTGTCCGGCGTGAACGCGACGGCCATCAGGCGCAGCGTGCCGTTGAAGTCGGGCAGGTCCAGCGGGATGTCGGCTTCGCCCTTGTCGTTCAGCTTGACCGGGCCCGAGAACAGGTCGACCAGCTTGACCTTCTTGGGCAGGCTCTTGCTGTCGCCGCGCATGGCGGCGTCACCGCCCCACTTCAGCTTGCCCTTGGTGCCGTCCATCTTCTCGATGAGCTTGCCGTACATGTCCAGCAATTCGGGCGCGTAGCGGTGCTTGCCGAAGAAGAAGTCCAGCGGATCGGGCGTGCGGTACTGGTTGATGTTGAGAATGCCCACGTCCACGGCCGACAGCGTCACCATGGCCTGCTTGCCCTGGGCGCCATCCACCTTCACGCGGACCGTGGTCTTGGTTTCGGGTTCGGTCTTGGCAGCCGCCGTCAGCTTGACGTCGAGCTTGCGGTCGGCGCTGGCGATCGGCAGGAAGGCCAGGCCCAGCGCGCGCGCCGGGGTCACGCGGTCGCCTTCGCTGCCAGGACGGAACACCGCCGCGGCCACGTACAGGTCGTGACGCTTCCAGGTCTTGTCGATGGGAATTTCGACCTGCGTGCCCGTTGCCTTCACGGCCACCCAGGTGGACCACAGCATGCGGTCGCCTTCCACGGTGATCAGCGCTTGGCCGTCGTGCGGCGGCGTCAGCGTCAGTTTGACGGTGTCGCCCGGCTTGGCCGGCACGCCTTCCAGCTTCATCTGGACGCGGTCGGGGCGGTTGCCCATGGCGTCGGCGTCCTGCGCGTTCCAGCCCGCGTAGAAGCGGTAGCGCAGGGTTTCACCCGTTTCAGGGTCGGCGATTTCCAGGCGGTAGCGGCCCCACTTGACCGGCACGGTCAGCTGGGTGCGGTCTTTCAGGGCGATCTCGCGCGAATCGACCAGTTCTTCGGTTTCGGTATAGCCGCTGTTCCAGCCGCGCTGGTCATCGAAGCGCCAGTAGTACTGACGTTCTTCGCGGTACAGGCGCATCTGGGCCTGGGCCAGCGGCACGATCTTGCCTTGGGCATCCACGCGCAGCACCTCGAAACCGGCAGGCGCGCCTTCACGGGCCACGTCGCTGTCGAACTGCGGACGCACGGCGATCAGCTTGTCGGCGGGCCAGACGCTGCGTTCGATGGAACGCACCACCGGGCGGCCGCCCGATTCCAGCAGGCTGGCCGAGACCCGCACCTTCATGGGCGAGTGGGTGCCATCGGTACGCGGTTCGACTTCGAGCTGGGCGGCGCCGGTGGAATCCAGCGCGGCTTCGGGCAGTTCCTCGAAGTGGCGGCGGGTATCGTCGGCCACGTCGCCGAAGATGAAGCCGGGCCATTGCTGCGGCAGGGCAAAACGGTCGCGCTTGACCTGGAAGCTGGACAGCAGGCGGTTGCCGGCGGCGGGCGCACCATACAGGTAATCGCCCTGCACATCGACGGTCAGGGTCTCGATGGGCGACAGCACGTCCTGGTCGGACGTCAGCGCCATCTTCATGCGTTCAGGCAGGAATTCCTCGACCTGGAACTTCCACGAGGCATCGGCCACGCGCGAAGCGGGGTCGACGCGCAATTCCAGCATCCAGGCGCCCGTCTGGGCGTCGGGCGGCAGGTCGATGGCACGCTCGACATAGCCTTGCAGGTCCTTGGCAGGCTGCCACAGCGTGGTCGACACCACGCGGCCGTCGGGGCGCTTGATCGTGGCGGTCAGGGGCGCAGCGGGCATGACGCGGCCGTCCAGGTCGCGCGGCAGCACCGACACGTGGAAGGTTTCGCCAGGGCGGTACAGATTGCGGCCGGCATAGACGAACAGGTTGTTGGGGCGGGAAATATGGCCGCCGGTGTCGAACTCAGACAGGTCCAGCGCCGGCTCGGCCAGCGCCAAGACCGTCATTTCCTTGTCGCGCGAGGCACGGATGACGCGCGCATTGGTGAAGCTGCCTTCGAAACGCACGTGGCCCTGGGCATCGGCCTGGGCCTTGGCCAGCGATTTGCCGGCGCCATCGACCAGTTCGAAGACCGCGCCGGAAATGGCCTGGCCGGTCTTCAGGGACACCGAATAGGCCTCGATGCGGTCGGTGTAGCGGCGGGCATGCAGGCCGATGTCGCTGACGTAGAAATAGGTGACCTGGTATTCATAGCGGAAGCGGCCGGGCTGGCTCATCACCGCGATATAGATCCCGGGTTCCTGCAATTCCTTGACGCCTTCGACGGGCAGGAACGTGACGTGGCGGCGGTTGGGCTTGTCGTCCGTCAGGAAACGGCCCTGGTAGACGCTGGTGGTGAGCGAATTCAGGCGATCCAGGTCCCAGTTGCTGACCGAGCCCTTCAGGCTGCGGTTGTCGGAATAGCGCCAGCCGTCTTCTTCGTCGTAGCCGCCCGCGCTGTCGTCGTCATCCGACGAGGCGTTGGTGTTGCGGCCGATGCCCAGCACCGATTCGAACAGTTCCGGCACGCGCTCGGGCGCGACACGCAGGAATTGCACGTCGACCTCGGGCACGTTGACGGTGGCCACCGGCAGGCCGCCGTTCTGGCCGGCCGGCAGCACCACGCCGCGGCTGGCGAAATAGAACGAAGGCGGCATGGCTTCGGTGGTCACTTCGCAGTGCGAAGCCGTGGCCAGGGTGACCTTGTCGCCGGCGCCCGGCAGGCCCGCGCGCACCGAGATGGCGTACGAGCGCTGCGGCTGGACGTAGGGGAAATAGACCATGCGGGGGTTGTCGCCCACCACCCAGTTGCCCTGCACGATCTTGCCCTTGGGGGCCGAATCGCCGGGTTTGACGGACGCGGGCTGGTCGCCGGGGCGGGCGGCCTGTTCGCTGTCCTGGTCGGGCTTGCCCGACGCGGCGCCGGTGTCGATGACCTGCAGGAAGCTCTCGAGCTTGGCCTTGGCGTCGACCGGCTGGGTGAAGGTGACCGCCAGCGCCAACGAATCGTTGTATTGGCGCGGCTGGCAGTTCAGCGCGGCGAACGGATCGGCGGCGCCTACCGTGGCCGAGGCCGGCAAGGCGGCGGGCTTGGCATCCGCCGGGGCTGCGGCACTTGCCGCGGGCGCGGACGTTGCCGCAGGCGCCGTGGGCGCGGCGGACTGCCCGCCCTTGCCCATCCACCAGCCCACGCCCAATGCGCCGGCCAACACGATGACGCCGGCTACCGCCAGCCAGGTCTTGCTGTTCTTTCCACTCACGGCAAACCTCCCCGCCTACTCGAATGCGTCGCTCCTTTGCGGCGGAGCTGCCGACCTGCCCCGCGCGCTTCTCGGTGCGCGGGCCCTGCGGTACTACCCTGTGCAGCACAACGCCGCCTGTTGCGGCGGCGTTTTTTTCTATGTTCTAAACGGGTTCCATCACGCATTGCAGCGGATGCTGCCGCGCCCGCGCATACTGCGCCACCTGGGCGATGCGGGTGGCGGCAAGGTCGCGCGGATAGACGCCGCACACCCCGCGGCCTTCGTGATGCACCTGCAACATGATCCGGGTGGCCTCTTCGTGGTTCTTGTTGAAGAACTTCTGCAGCACCTTGACGACAAATTCCATGGGGGTGTAGTCGTCATTCAGCAACAGGACCTGGTACATCGGAGGCGGCGCGACACGCGCCGGAGCCTTCTCGACGGCCAAATCATGCTGGGTATCCAAGGTAGAACTCATAGGGCGGCTATTCTATTTAATCAGGGGACGGCTTGCATGCAACTTACGCAAAATTACACGTAGAAATGCGTAGTTTCCATACTTGACTCCGCAAAGAAAAGCGGCGCATTATCCACGCATTCTGGGGTTTTCAATTCACCGAAAACCTGCCAGGAGGCCGGAGGGGGGACAGGGGTCTAGGCCGCGATGCCCTTCTGTCAACATACGATTCAATGAGGCAGTCCGCATGTCTGATACGACCGCAACCGCCGTCCAAGGGGACAATCCCAAATCGACGGGCACCGTCAAATGGTTCAACGATGCAAAGGGGTTTGGCTTCATTACGCCCGACGACGGCGGTGAAGATCTGTTCGCCCACTTTTCGTCCATCCAGATGAATGGTTTCAAAACCCTGAAAGAAGGCCAGAAAGTGGCATTCGAGATAATCCAGGGGCCCAAAGGCAAACAGGCGCTCAATATCACCGCTGCCTGAGTTACCCTTTTAAAGCGCAACGGTAAGGTTGCGCCATTATCAGGCGGGGCTTTCGGGCCCCGCCTTGTTATTTTCTAATTACTGCGAATACCGCGTCGGGTCATGCTGAAGAATGCTGCTTTGTTTCATGTCGGTCGTACGTTGTTCAAGACAGCGTTCATTAAAGCGGCATCCCGCGGCGCGTTTTGCGCGCTGCTGAGCGTTACCGCGCTGGCCCTGCCCGTGGCGGCCAGCGCCCAGGCCCCGAGCGGACCGCAGGCGCCGCTGCCCACCACGCAACTGGCTGCCGGCATCCATATTATCCGCGCAGAAGTCGCCAACACGGAAGCGACCCGCCGCGACGGCCTCATGTTCCGCAAGGAACTGCCCGGCAACGACGGCATGCTGTTCGTCTTCGAGCAGCCCGACGTGCAGTGCTTCTGGATGCGCAACACGCTCCTGCCCCTGTCGATCGCGTTTATCGCCGACGACGGCACGATCGTCAACATCGAAGACATGGCGCCGCAGACCGACGACGCCCACTGCTCGAAAAAACCGGTGCGCTACGCGCTGGAGATGGCCCAGGGCTGGTTCGAGGGGCACGGCATCAAGGCCGGCCGCAAGATCGACGGATTGCCCTGAACGCCTCGCACGTATCGCGTGCCGAATCATAAAGCAAGGGAGCCCGAGGGCTCCCTTATTGTTTGCCCGCCCGAGGTGCGGGCGGACCGGCCGGCCTGGGACGCGGCTTGCCGCCGAGCCCCTTGGCCGCCTCGCGTCAGACGCGTTCGATGATCAGGGCGATGCCCTGGCCCACGCCGATGCACATGGTGCACAACGCGTAGCGGCCGCCCGTAAGGTGCAGCTGGTTGATGGCGGTGGTGGCCAGGCGGGCGCCGCTGGCGCCCAGCGGGTGGCCCAGGGCGATGGCGCCGCCGTTGGGGTTGACGCGCGGATCGTTGTCGGCGATGCCCAGTTGGCGCAGCACGGCCAGGCCCTGGGCGGCGAACGCTTCGTTCAGCTCGATGACGTCCATCTGGTCCAGCGTGAGGCCGGTCTGGGCCAGCACCTTGCGGGTGGCAGGCGCCGGGCCGATGCCCATGATGCGCGGGGCGACGCCGGCGGTGGCCATGCCGACCACGCGGGCACGCGGCGTCAGGCCGTGGCGGGCGGCGCCCTTTTCGTCGGCCAGCAGCAGCGCGGCCGCGCCATCGTTGACGCCCGAGGCGTTGCCGGCGGTGACCGTGCCGCCTTCGCGAACCACGCCCTTGAGCTTGGCCAGCGCTTCAAGGCTGGTTTCGCGCGGATGCTCGTCCTTGGAGACGACGATGGGGTCGCCCTTTTTCTGCGCGATGGAGACCGGCACGATTTCGGCGTCGAAGAAGCCTTCTTTCTGGGCGCGGGCCGTCTTTTGCTGGCTGGCCAGGGCGAACAAGTCCTGGTCTTCGCGATTGATGTTGAAGTCGTCGGCGACGTTTTCAGCCGTTTCGGGCATGGAATCGACGCCGTACTGGGCCTTCATGAGCTTGTTGATGAAGCGCCAGCCGATGGTGGTGTCGTAGATGGCGGCGCTGCGCGAGTAGGCGCTGTCGGCCTTGCCCATGACGAAGGGCGCGCGGCTCATGCTTTCGACGCCGCCGGCCAGCATCAGGCCGGCTTCGCCGGCGCGGATGGCGCGGGCGGCACTGCCTATGGCGTCCAGGCCCGAACCGCAGAGGCGGTTGACGGTGGCGCCGGGCACTTCGACCGGCAGGCCGGCCAGCAGCGTGGCCATGCGGGCAACGTTGCGGTTGTCTTCGCCGGCCTGGTTGGCGCAACCCAGGATGGCGTCGTCGATTTCTTCCCAGCGCACGTTGGGGTTGCGCGCCACGAGGGCCTTGATGGCTACGGCTGCGAGGTCGTCGGGACGCACCGAAGCCAGCGCGCCACCATAGCGGCCGAAGGGGGTGCGGATCGCGTCACAAATATAGGCATGCACGGTCATGGGAAGCTCGAATGGAAGTGAAGAAATCGAATGCCGTCGATCTTAACGCAGCGGTTTCGCGCCAAGTTGGTGCACCGGCGGGATGTCCGCAGCACGGACAGTGTCCAACCGCTGTTCACTTATGCACCACGATGAGGCCGGGTGGGCGACCGCGCTACGAGGACGCGGGGCCGGACTTGGCCGCGCGACCGGCCTCGACGATGGCCTGGCGCCGAAAGCGGCCCGCGGCCAGGTGATAGAAGGGCTGCGGGCAGAACTGGCGCGAGACGCCGGAGGCCAGGAGCGAACCGACCAGCAGCCAGAACAGCATGGGTTGGCTGCCCGTCATTTCCATGACGACGACGCTGGCCGTCAGCGGAGCCTGCGTGGCCGCGGCCAGGAAGGCGGCCATGGAGACCAGCACCAGCACGCGCTGGTCCACGCCCTCGCCCGCCAGTTGCCAGATGTGGTGGCCGATGCCGGCACCGGTGGTCAGCGCCGGCGTAAAAATGCCGCCCGGTATGCCGGCCCAATAGGACGCGACGGTGGCGGCCAGCTTGGCCAGGCCGAATCCGGCCGGCAAGGCCTCGTGCGCCTGGCCCGACAGCAGGTCGGCCGCCGCGCCATACCCCGTACCGTAGACGCTGCCCGCGGTGGCCAGGCCGATCACGGCCAGCGCCAGGCCCATGGCGAAGGCGGTCCAGATGGGATGGGCGCGAATCCAGCTGCGCCACTTTGCCGGCGCCATGCCGGCCGCGCCCTTGCCCAGCAATCGCGCGAAGATGCCGCCCAGCGCGCCATTGAGCAGCGCGCAGCCGATCACCCAGCCCAGCATGCCTTGCGTCAGCGGCGCCCCGCCGAAAACGCCGAAATAAGGATTGTTGCCGGCCACCGCCACCACCAGGAAGCCCGCCGCCAGCACACCGATCAGCACCAGGCGCTGCCAACGCAGCACCGTGCCGCGGCCCAGTTCTTCGATGGCGAAGATGACGCCGGCCAGCGGCGCGTTGAACGCAGCGGCCAGGCCGCCCGCCGCGCCGGCGGCGATCAGTTCATTGGCGTGAAAGCCCCGCAGCTGCACCCCGCGACGCTTCCAGAAATTGCCCCAGGCCAGCATGACGGCGGCGCCCACCTGCACCGAGGGCCCTTCGCGGCCGATCGAGGCGCCGGCCAGCATGCCGAAAAATGCCAGGGGAATTTTCCAGAGCGCCTGTGCCAGCGAGACCAGGCTGTGCTGGCTGGGGCCCGGCGGCAACGACAAGGCGCCGATGACCTGGGGAATGCCGCTGCCGACGGCATTGGGCGCGAACCGCAAGGTGGCCCAGCGCAGGGCGGCCAGGGCGCAGGGCAGCACCAGCAAGGCCAGCCAGCCATAGGCCGCGGTCCATTCGCGATTCCATTCCAGCGCACGGTCGGCCAGATAGGCAAAGCCCAGCGAAACCAGCGCCACCAGCGCGGCGCCCCCGAGCAGCAAGGCCATCTGTACGCTCTTGCGCGACAGGCGGTTGGCCTGGCGCACCTTGCGGCGCAGGAAGTGGCGGGAGCCGGTGGCGATACGGCGCAACGGAGTGGGCAGGTTCATGGGACGCTGGGCGGCGGTGGCAGACAGGACGTAGCGGACAGAGGTCACCCGCCAACGTCGCTAACCTTACCATCGCCGCCTGACTGCCAGCCCACAATGCTTGTTCGAGCCGCGTGGGCGGCCCCTGCCCGATCGCTGCAAGCCGGCGGGGCCTGCGGCCAAGGCCCCGCGCCACGCGATCAGAACGTGGACCAGTCGTCGTCCGAGGCGTGCGCCAGGGCGGGACGGGCGGAGGCGGCCGCCGGCCTGCGCGGCGCGACGGGGATGGCCTGGACCAGGCGTGCCTGCGCGGCGCCGGCCGAAGCCGCATCGGCCCCGGCATCGACCTTGAAGCGGCGCACTTCCTGCGCCAGCCGGCCGGCTTGTTCCTGCAAGCTGGCCGCGGCCGCGGCGGCCTCTTCCACCAGCGCGGCGTTCTGCTGCGTGACGGTGTCCATCTGCGCCACGGCCTGGTTGACCTGGCCGATGCCGGAGGACTGCTCGGCCGAGGCGCTGGAGATCTCGCGCACCAGGGTGGCGACCTGGCGCACGCTGTCGACCACTTCACGCATGGTGCGGCCGGCCTCGTCGACCTGGCGGGTGCCGCCTTCGACGCGGTTGACGGACTCGTCGATCAAGGCCTTGATTTCCTTGGCGGCCACGGCGGAACGCTGCGCCAGCGTGCGCACTTCGCCAGCCACCACGGCAAAGCCGCGGCCCTGCTCGCCCGCGCGCGCCGCTTCGACGGCGGCGTTGAGCGCCAGGATGTTGGTCTGGAACGCGATACCGTCGATCACGCCGGTGATATCGGCGATGCGACGCGAGCTGTCGGAAATGGCGCTCATGGTCTGCACCACGCCTTCGACCACTTCGCCGCCGCGCACGGCCACGGTCGAAGCCTGCGTGACCAGCCGCTCGGCTTCGCTGGCGTTGTTGGCGTTCTGCTGCACGGTGCTGGTGAGCTCTTCCATGGACGCCGCGGTCTCTTCCAGCGACGAGGCCTGCTCTTCGGTGCGTTGCGACAGGTCGGAGTTGCCTTGCGCGATCTGCGACGACGCGGAGGCAATGCTCTCACAGCCGTCGCGCACGTCGCGCACGATGCGCGCCAGGCTTTCGTTCATGGCTTTGAGCGCGCCCATCAGGTCGCCGGTTTCATCGCGCGTGGCCACCTGGATGTCGGTGGTGAGGTCGCCCGCGGCCACCTGGCGCGCGGCCGTCACGGCCTGCTGCAGCGGCCGGACGATACCGCGCGTCACCAGCCAGCCCAGCAGCATGCCGACCGCCACGCCGACCACGGCGAGCACGATCATGACAAGGCGCACGGTCTCGTAGAGGTCGGTGCCTTCCTGCACCGATTGCGCGGCGACCTTTTCCTTGCCCACGGCCAGGTCGGTCATCAGGTCGTCGAGCTTCTGCGACGAGGCGATGACGCGCTTTTCGATGGCGTCGACCTTGGCATCGGCCTGCGTCAGCGAATGCGATTGCGCGGCGGCGAAGAATTCAGCCGCCTCGCGCTTCCAGACCTGCTCGGTTTCAACGAACTGCGCCAGCAGGCGCTTGCCCTCTTCCGCGTGGAAATTCGCGGCGGCCTTCTCGCGCAGCGTGTCCATGGTCTTGACCGCGTCGTCGAACTGCTTGCGCAAGGCCTGGCGTTCTTCCTGGGTCGAGGCGGCCAGGAAACCGCTGCGGGCTCGGCCTGCGTAAATGAGGTTGATATTGGCTTCTTTGAGGTCCGAAATGCCTCGCAGCTCGGTGTCGTAGAGCCTGTCGTTCATTTCGTTGATGCGGGCGAGCCCCCACACGCCAAAGGCGCCGATGGCGCCGCCGATCACCGCGACCAGCAGGAACGCGCCCGACAGGCGCGCGCCGATACGTAAACCCGAAAAATACCGCAACATGCTTCCCATCCCGTTCAATTGCCACGGTTTATGGCGGGCGTGCCGCAGTCATTGGCCCCGTGGCTCAGTCGCAGACCGGGGGCAACGATAGCGTTTGCGATTTCCCGCAAGAACGCGAAAGAACTGGCTGTTTATTCTTCATTTCACCGCAATGAACTCGACAATCGACACCGATTGCGGGCCCTATGACCCGGGAACGACGCAAAGCTGAATTCTGGCTGAAAAAAACGAAAGGCCTCTCGTGCAACGAGAGGCCTTCTTCAGTGCGAGCGGATCATGCCGCGACCGACCGGACGTCGGCTACGCGAGGATCGCGACGCGGCGCCGATCAGGCGAAGTTCTTGGCCGCGAATTCCCAGTTCACCAGCGCCCAGAAGTTTTCCAGGTACTTGGGACGGGCGTTGCGGTAGTCGATGTAGTAGGCGTGTTCCCAGACATCACAGGTGAGCAGCGGCTTGTCGGCCGTGGTCAGCGGGGTAGCGGCGTTGCTGGTGTTGACGATGTCGACGGAGCCGTCGGCCTTCTTGACCAGCCAGGTCCAGCCCGAACCGAAGTTGCCGGCGGCCGACTTGTTGAAGGCTTCCTTGAAGGCGTCGAAGCTGCCCCACTTGGCGTTGATGGCGTCAGCCAGCTTGCCGGTGGGTGCGCCGCCGGCCTTGGGAGCCAGGCTGTTCCAGTAGAACGTGTGGTTCCAGATCTGGGCGGCGTTGTTGAAGATGCCACCCGAGGACTTCTTGACGATGTCTTCCAGCGACAGGTTCTCGAACTCGGTGCCCGGGATCAGGTTGTTCAGGTTCGTGACGTAGGTCTGGTGATGCTTGCCGTAGTGGAACTCCAGCGTCTCTTTCGAGATGTGCGGAGCCAGTGCGTCCAGTTCGTAAGGCAGGGGGGGAAGAGTATGTGCCATGTGTGGGTTCCTTCTGTTGAGTGCACGATCAAGCCGTTCAATTGTATCGGCAACTCTGCGAGGATACCGCGTTAACCCCGCGGCGGCGCGGGGTTAAGAGGTATGTGTTTATGACCACCGCACGTAAACGCTACTCTTTCTCATATCGCAGTTCACGCCCCCCCTGCGAGGCCGTCAAGGCGCCATCGTCATGCAATGCCAATGTCATGTGCAAGGGGGTCAGGCTGGCGGATTCGGGCACGTCCAGATCCACGCGCACGGCCCGCGCCTGGGCATCCAGCTTGCTGATGTCGACGTCGTGCCAGCGCGCGCCGGAAGGCAGCGGCACGTACACGGCAAGGGCCTTGAGCTGGCCGGCCTCGATCGGTGCGCTGACGCCGCTGGCCCCTTCCGATTGCTTGGGCGCGCCAGCGAAATCGGCAGTGGCCGACGACATGGCCACGTCGACCTTGACCGGCCTGCCCTGGTAGTAGACGCGCACGGTCATGCCATCGCCCTGGGCTGGCAACGTATCGGCACGCACGCCGGCAATGGCGGAAAACGGCTGGATCGGCGGCGTGTCCAGATGGAGGCGCTTGCCGTCGCTGCGCCATTGGCCGCTGGCTTCGATGTCGACCGCGCCGTAGCTCATCAGGTATTGGAAGCGGCCGTCTTCGGTCAGCAGCAACTCACTGCCCACTTCGCGCATGCCGCGCAGATAGTAGTGGCCGGCAAGGCGGGCCGCGGACCGGGCGGCGCCCTTGCTGGCGGCGGGTGCGGGCGGGCACGCTTGCTTGACGGCCACGCCGGCGGCCTGCAACGTGGCCGCAAACGCCGGCGCGGATTGGCAGGCGAGCGTCTGCAAGAACGACTGCCTCTGCGGCGCGGCAGCGCCATCGAAGCGCGCCTGGTAGCGCGCCAGCAGCGCCAGCATCGCGGGCTGTCCGGTTTCCAGGGCGACCCATGCGGGGCTGCGATCGCGCCCATCCGCCGTATCCGCGCTGGCGCCCGCGGCAAGCAGGGCGTCGGCAAGGTCGGCGCGTCCGGTCTGGATGGCGGCGACCAGCGGCGTCTCGCCGCTTTCGCCGCGCGCGTCGAGCGAGGCGCCCGAGGCCTTCAGGCGCGACAGCACGTCGATGACGGTGTCGCGGCGGGCGACCACCAGTTGCCGATCACGCAACAAGGCGGACAGCAGCCGCTGCGGCAACGCCTCGCCCGCTTGCACGCAGTCGCCGTGCGCGCCGGTAAAGCCCGCCGCCTGCAATTGCGCGAAATAGCCGGGCTGGTCCAGCAAGGCATATTCGCCGCCCTCGGGCAGGCAGGCGGCGGCAAGCGTTTGCCCGCTGCCCTCTGCGACCCGATTCACGGTCTTCATGTCGCCGGCCGCCAGCGCCGCATTCAAGAGCGCATAACGGGCCGGCGCGCGCGGCAGGCGCGGATCATCGAGCTTGGCGCCGGCACGCAGCAGGCGTTCAAGCACGGCGCCATTGCGGCTGGCGACCGCCCAATACAAGGCGCTGCGCCCTTCCGGCGCCAGGCCCAGCGGATCTGCGCCCTTGGCCAGCAGCGCGTCGACCATCGCGGGCTGGTTCGACGTGACGGCCACCATCAGGGGCGGCACGCCGTTGCGATCGAAGGCACCGTCCTGCGTGGCGACGGCGTTGGCCGGCGGATTGACGGGCACGCCGGCGTCCATCAGATACGTTGCCATCGCGGCGTCGCCGTTTTCCAGCGCCTGGCGGATCGCACCGGCGTCCAGCGTTTTCGGGTCCAGGCCCGCATCGACCAGTTGCCGCAACAGCGCGGCGCCTTGCTTGCCGGGTTGGCGCAAGGCCTGCTGGACGGGCGAATGCGCCGGGTCGGCCAGCAGCGCCTGCAGGGCCTCGCGCGGCGTTGCCGCCAGCAGGTCACGCAGCAGCGCAGGGTCATCGGCTTCGATGGCGCGTTCGAGCGCCGTCTTGCGATCGTAGCCCTGGCGCAGCAGCGCGGGGTTGGCTCCGGCCGCCAGCAACGCCCGCGCGGCCTCCCGCTGCCGGGCCTGCACCGCGTCGGCCAGCGGTGTGTCGCCGTATTGTTCCGCGCTATCGCCCTCGACCGGCGCGCCCAACGCCAGCAGGCGCTTGACCGTCGCCACGTCGCCCTTGCCCGCGGCCAGGTTCAGGATCGGCCGGGTATCGGCCTGCATGCGGACGAACACCGCCGTGTCGTTGCTGGTCTGCGGGCCACGCTGGCTGAACGGCATACCGGCGCGCAGCAGCAGCTCGGCGATGTCGCCATGCCCGGCGACCACGGCGGCCTGCGCCGCATCCAGCCAGAGATCGATGTCGCCCGTTTCGCCGTAGCCCGTGGCCGGCGTCGTGCGCGGGCCCATTTCCCTCAGCGCGGACACGGCGCCCGCGTTGCCGGTGTAGGCGGCCAGCGCGAGCGGGCTGATGCCATCGCCATAGGCCGGTCGGGTGCCGGTAGCGGCCAGCGCCCGCACCACGTCGGCGCCTTCGGTCAGTTCCACCAGCGCCGGCCACGCCAGGTAATCCGCGGCAAAGCGTGGCTTGCCCTGCGCATCCTTGAGCGCACTGCGCGTGACGTCGTCGTCGTGGTCATCGACATAGGCAAAGGGGCGCGGAGCGCCGGCCTTGAGCAGTGCCAGCACCATGCGCGTGGTGTCCTGGCGGTCGACCAGACGCGGCAGATAGGTCATGCGCACCGCGAATTCGAAATCGCGGTTGAGCAGGAAGTCGAGCGGGCTGCGGTTGTCATCACCGCGCTGGTCCGCGCGGGCACCGGCCGCGAGCAGCATGTCCAGGATGCCGGGCGACCCGTACAGCAACGCCAACTGCACCGGCGAACGGCGCGATTCGTAGGTGATGTCGTTCAGGGGAGGCTGGGTGGCCAGCAGGGCCGCCAGCATGCGGGTGCGCGCCGGCAAGGCGTCGCGATGGGCCTGGCGCAATCGCGCCGCTTCGTCCGCGGGCATGTCCCAATACACGTGCTTGCTGCGCGGCCACGGCGGCGTCAGCAGCGCATGCAGCAGCGGTACGCCTTCGAGCGCATAGTCGCCGGGCCGGGCCACCTTGGCCAGGGCCGTGGTGAAAGCGGCTTCGTCGCCCGCCTCGACCGCGGCGAACAAGGCGCGGGTGTCAGCCGTATCGGCCGCCTTGTAGTCGCGGTAGGGCGAGTTGCAATCGCAGCTGTCCTTGCCGCCGGGCGCGGGGCGGGCGGCAGGCGGCTGGGCCGCGCCGGCGCGAGTTTCGGTCTTGCTGGCCGCCTTGGCCTTGTCAGGCCCCTGGGCCTGCGCGGTCGAGGCAAGCCCGACGGCGCCCAGCGATAGCGTCGCGGCCAGAAGGCCGGTCAGCGCGGCAGCCGGACGCGTGCCGCGCCGGCCCTTGCGTGGTGTCTTTTGCTGCATGGTTCCACCCCAGGCTGATCGTTGCGCAGGCGATGTTGCCACACAATCCGGCGCACGCCACGTCGCTCGACCGGATTGCACATACCAACCGGAAAGCGTAAGGCAAGCGCGTCAGGAAGCGTCGCGCGTCTTGCGCACCTGCGTGACATCGACCTTGGCGCCGCCGTGTGCAAAGCTCAGATCCAGGCCCTGCCCCGGCGCCAGGTCGGCGGCATCGCGCACGATGCGGCCGTCGGCATCGCGGGCAATGGCATAACCGCGGGCCAGCGTGTTGCCCGGGTCCAGCGCGCGCAGTTGCGCGCTGGCCGCAGCCAGGCGGTTGCGGCGTTGCACCAGCAGGCGCGCATGCGCCTGGCCGAGCTGCCGCGTCACGCCGGCCAGGCGGTCGGCGGCGCGGCCCGTGTCGGGCACGCGATGCGCCAGGCGCTGCGCCAGCAGATTGACGCGCGCGTTGCGGCGCGCCTGCGGACCGGCCCAGGCTGAAGCCAGGCGATAACCCAGGCTGTTCAGGCGTTCACGCTGATGTTCGAGGCGCTGGGCCGGCGACACCAGCTGCGCGCTGGCGCGGTCCAGGCGCTGGGCGGCGCGTTCCAGGCGGCGCTGCTGGCCGCGGGCCATGGCCTGGGCACACGCCATGACGCGGCCCAGCAGGTCCGAACGCGGCACGCAGGCCAGTTCGGCCGCCGCCGTGGGGGTGGGCGCGCGCACGTCAGCCACGAAATCCGCGATGGTGAAATCGGTTTCGTGGCCGACGCCGCTGATGACCGTGATGGCACTGGCGGCAACTTCACGGGCCAGGCCTTCGTCGTTGAAGCTCCAGAGGTCTTCGATGCTGCCACCGCCGCGCACCAGCAGCAGCGTGTCGACTTCGGCCCGCTCGTTGGCCAGGCGCACCTGGGCGGCCAGCCGGGCGGCGGCGTCCGCGCCCTGTACCGGCGCCGGGTAGATGATGACCGGCACCTGCGGCGCGCGGCGGGCCAGCGCGGACAACACGTCGCGCAGGGCTGCGGCGTGCAGCGAAGTCACCACGCCGATGGCTCGGGGCAGCGGCACCGGGTCGCGCTTGCGCGCCGGATCGAACAGCCCCTCGGAAGCCAGTTGTTCCTTCAGGCGCAGGAAGGCCTCGTACAGGTTGCCGATGCCCGCGCGGCGCATGGCGTCGACCTGCAATTGATAGTCGCCCCGCGGCTCGTACAGCGATACCCTGGCCCTGATTTCGACCTGGTCGCCGGCCCGCGGCACGAAGCCGACCGCACTGGCGCGGCCCCGGAACATGACTGCCCGCACCGAGGCGCGGCTGTCCTTGAGCGTGAAGTACCAATGCCCGGAAGCCGCCTGCGTGAAGTTGGAAATCTCGCCGCGCACCCACAGCGCCGGGATGCTGCGCTCCAACAACTGCCCCACTGCTTGGTTCAGCTGGGCAACTGTCAGGATATCCCGCGCAAATACGTTGTTTGTGACTGCAAGTTCAATTGTCATAAGGCTTTCCGATGCGTACCTGTCCACAGGGCATACGTAGCGGGCCGCAATGATACCGCGTTCAGGCATTTTTGCAGCCGCTGGCCCGAAAGCCAGCAAATTCGGCACAACCCACTGTTTTTTATAGGTTTTTTATAAAATCAGCGCTGCTCGAATGTGAAGCAAACAAGCGCAACCCCTGTGCCCACAAGCGTTCCAACGAAGTTTTGCACAGAATTATCCACAGTTTCTGTGGATAGCTTTGGCGGTCACCCGCCCTTGCCACAACCCCGCCGCGCCGTTACAGTTTCGGCTTGATCAGATGCTGGACGAGGCCGTGCGCCCCGCCCCGGCGCACCTGGAGTTGACCGCTTTGCTTTCCATCTTGCGCGAGGCCGGCTGGCCGATCTGGCCCCTGCTGGCGACGTCCGTGCTGGGTCTTGCGCTGATATTCGAGCGCTTCCTGTCGCTGCGCCGCAGCCAGGTCCTGCCGCGCGGGCTGAACGAACAAGTGGCCGACATGCTGCGCAACCACCAGGACACCCCCGAGGCCCTGAACCGCCTGGAACGCAATTCCCCGCTGGGCCGGGTGCTGGCCGAGGTCATGCGCCACCGCCACCTGCCGCGCGAAGAACTGCGCAGCGTGGTCGAAGACACCGGCCGCGCGGTCGCCCACGATCTCAGCCGCTACATTCCCGCCATCGGCACCATTGCCGTGGTGGCCCCGCTGATGGGCCTGTTCGGCACCGTGGTCGGCATGATCGAGATCTTCGGTTCGTACACGCCCGGCGGCGGCGATCCCGCCCAACTGGCGCGCGGCATCTCCATCGCCCTGTACAACACCGGCTTCGGCATTCTCATCGCCATTCCCGCCATGATCGCCCACCGCTACCTGCGCGGCCGGGTCGACGGCTACCTGAACGCCATGGAACTGTCCGCCTCGCGGCTGGCGCGCGCCGTGGCGCCCGCCCCGCGCGAGGGGCGTTCATGAATTTCCGGGGCTCCCGGGGCGACCGCGACGAGCTGGACATCAACCTGATTCCGCTCATCGATGTCCTGCTGGTCATTCTCATCTTCCTGGCGGCAACCACCTCGTTCGCCCGCTTCACGCAGCTGAAAGTCACGCTGCCGCAAGCTTCCGCAGACCAGGAAACCCCGCCTGCACTGGAGGTCGCGGTCAGCCAGGACGGCCGCTATGCGCTGAACGGCACGCTGATCGACGTCTCGACGCCGCCGGAAATCGCCGACGTGCTGCGCCAGGCCGCCGCCGGCAAACCCGAAGCGCTGGTGGTCATCAACGCTGACGCCCAGGCCACCCACCAGTCCGTGATCAACGTCATGGAAGCCGCCCGGCTGGCCGGCATCGCCCGCGTCAACTTCGCCGCCCAGACTGCCCGGTGAGCGCGCGCCCGTCCAAGGCCTCGCTGCTCGCCCGCCAATGGCAGCACGGCGGCTGGCTCTCCACCCTGCTCTTGCCGCTGTCCGCGCTGACCGCCCGCGTGGTGGCGGACAAGCGCGCGCGCTATCGCGACGGCCGTAAGCAGGCCTACCGCGCGCCGGTGCCCGTGGTGGTGATCGGCAACATCTATGTGGGCGGCACCGGCAAGACGCCGATGGTCATCGCCACCGTGCAAGGCCTGCGCGCCCGCGGCTACACGCCGGGCGTGGTCAGCCGCGGCTACGGCGTCAAGCTCGGCCCCGAGGCGCGCGTGGGACAAGGCGAACTGGCCGCGGCCGAATTCGGCGACGAGCCGGCCCTGATCGCGCGCGCCACGGGCGCCCCGGTGTCGGTGCACCCGCGCCGCCCGCTGGCCGCCCAGGCGCTGTTGCGGGCCCACCCCGAGGTGGATGTGATTGTCTCGGACGACGGCCTGCAGCACCTGGCACTGGCGCGTGACATCGAAATCGTGGTGCAGGATGCCCGCGGCGTGGGCAATGGCCGGCTGCTGCCCGCCGGACCGCTGCGCGAGCCGGCCAGCCGGCTGCGCGAGGTGGACGCGGTCATCACCAATATCGGGCTGCCCGATGGCCGCCCCGCGGTCTCGTCCCGTGATCGCCCCCGCCAGGTCGCGATGTGGCTGGAACCCGGCGACGCCCGCCAGATCGAAGGCGGCGCGGTACGCCCGCTGGCCACCTTCGCCGGCCAGCCGGGCGTGGCGGCCGCGGCGGGCATCGGCAATCCTGAACGCTTCTTTTCGACCTTGCGGGCGCAGGGCATCACGCTTGACGCCACGATGCCGCTGCCCGACCACCACGATTATGCGGCATCGCCATTCCAGGCCCTGACGGCGCAGACGGTGCTGGTGACCTCCAAAGACGCGATCAAATGCGCCGCCTTGCACGACGCGCGCCTGTGGGAAGTGCCGGTGCAGGCCGGCTTTTCCGACCCGCAGTTGTTCGACTGGCTGGCGCAAGCGCTGCGCCAGCCCATCGCGTCCTAGGACCTGACGCGCGGTTTCAGAAAAACGCCGGCTTGGCCGCGCTGCGGCGGCGGGCGTATTCCTCCAGATTGCGTCGACGCACACCGGCGGCGCGCCAACGCACCAGTGCCAGCGGCAGGTGCACGGCCACCAGCAGGACCGCCAGGACCAGCCACAGCACGCGCGCGGCCGCCGGCCAGGGGTCGGCCAGCGAACGCCAGGCATCGATGCCGATGACGGGCGCGCCCGACGCGTCGCGATCCACTGCCGTCACCAGGCCGACGACCTCGAACGGCATGGCGCCGTCGGCCGACATCATCGCCACCTGGCGCTGCCATGCCAGCAGCACGTCCGGCATCAACTCGCGCTCCAGCGGCTGCGGCAACTGCGCGTAGGGACCGGACCTGACTTGCAGCACGACGCCGCCGCGCTGGCGTTCCGTCAGGCTGCGTGCCGACTGGTCGATGGCGGCCTGCACCACGGGCTGCATGCTGGACTTGGCCAGGTTGCGCATGCGCTCGGCGTGACGCGTCAGGAATACACCCTCGTCCGCGTTGCCCTGCCGCTTGAAGGCGCCATCGCGCGCCAGCGTGAACAGTTCGAGCCAGTTGGCGGGTTCGTCGCGGGTCAGCATCAGCGTGTCGGCCATTTCGGCCTTCATGCGGTCGCAGTCGGCGATCGCCTGGCCGGTCGCAGCCTCGCAGGCCTGTTCGATGGTGAGTACGGTATTGGTGAGCCGGGTCACCGTCAGCGCCGACACGTTGCGCGCGTTGTAGGCGGCCAGCGGATTGCCCGCCATGCTGTTGTAGATCTGGCTGCGCACCAGCATGTCCATCATGGGATTGGGCCGCGTCTTGAGAAAGGCGCCCGAATACAGTTGCAGCACCGCCGGGTCCAGGCGCAGTTCATCGGCCGACGCGGCATCCCCCTGCCAGCGCAGGCGTTCGCAATCGAACTGCAACACGTCCGGCCGGTAGTCGTCGGGCCGGAACTGGCACCGGCCCTGGCCGCGCAACGACACCATGTCGCCGACGGCCGGCAGGTCCTGCGCCAGGGCGGCGGCCGACGCATAGGCGCGCGGCTCGGCGCCGCGCAGCCAGGCGGCCGTCTGGGCGATATCGCCTTGCAGGCTGCCGCCCGGGGTGGACAGCAACATGGCCAACGCCACGCCGCCCAGCAGGCCGGCGAGCGTCAGCGTCACGTGCCGGCCCCAGAACACCGGCGGATACAGGCGCTGCTCTTCATCCACCGAATAATGGCTGCCCAGGCGCAGCACCGCGTAATCCTCGACCCGCAGGTCCAGGTCCACCCGGCCGTCGTCGGGCAGTTCCAGATTGGCGCGCCAGTGGTCCGGCAGCGTGACCGGCAGCTTGTCGCCCAGGAACAGTTGCGTCGATACCGCTTGCGCATTGGCCGGGTTGGTCAGCACGATGGCATTGAGCTCGCCGCGCGCGCGGTTGACCTTCTGCGGCGCCCCCGGCGACCGGCGGCGCCAGGTCAGCCACAACGCCAGCAAGGCCGGCGCAGCCGCGGCGGCCAGCCAGGGCGTGCCGCCGCCCACCCCGGCAATACCGAGGCAGACGAACGTGACGACCCACCACAGCGCCGGCCAGAAGCCGATGCCGGGCGGGCAGCGCTGGGCGATCTCGGCTGGCGTCTCGTCGCGCTGGCTCAGGATCTCGACCCGCATCGCGTCCGCGAACTCGCGTTCGGCCTCGGCATCGGGCCCCGCCACATCGGCATCGACCACGTCCTGCAATGCGCCCAGCTTGCCGCCGGCCCACTGCTGGTTCTGCTTCTGGCGGCGGACATCGCGCTCGCGGCCGCCCGCCAGGTCGAATTCGCCGTTCAGGGCCACCACGATGGCGAACTTCTCCGTCATCGCGACTTCGGCCTGATTGTCTTCACGCAGGTAATCGCGGGCGTCGTACGGCAGCACTACGTCCACGCCCCCCAGCGTGTCGTGCAGCGTCGCCGTCCCCTGGCCGCTCTCCAGCCCATGGCGCACGAAGGCGCCGCGCAGGGGGAACACCCCGTCGCCAAGCAACTGGGCGGTTTTCTTGGGATTTGCCGGGTGAACCAGGAACGGCTGCACCAGCGCCTGTTCCTCGGCGCTGAGACGGCGCAGGGGCTGCCCTTCTTGCTTGAGTTCGCGCAGTGCGCTCTTGTTGTCGCTGCGGCGAACCATATAGGTAATGCCGCTGATGACCGACCAGATCAGGATGATGAGGAACAATCCGATCCGAAGGGTGTTGGAATCCATCGCTAGCCTCTTTCTAAGAATCGCCGCGGATCATAGCCATGATCCGTCCCGAAATAGGTAGCGCCCGCGTCAAAACATGACAATAATTAACAAGCTACGCAATCAAGGCTGTTTTTTGCGCGCCGCCGAACGGCCCATCACGGGCTGGCGGCACCCAAACTGTTTTAGAATCCCGGTCATGGAATCCCGCCTTCTCGACATTCTCGTCTGCCCCCTGTGCAAGGGCCGCCTCGAACACGACCGGACCCAGGCCGAACTGGTCTGCCGCGCCGACCGCCTGGCGTTCCCGCTGCGCGACGGCATTCCCGTCATGCTTGAATCCGAGGCGCGCTCGCTGGACGACGCCCCCGCATCTTCCTGATCCGCCCTCCCGTGAGCTTCATCGCCCTGATCCCGGCGCGGACCGCCTCGACCCGCCTGCCCGACAAGCCGCTGGCCGACATCGCCGGCAAGCCGATGGTGGTGCGTACGGCCGAGCGCGCCGCGCAGTCCGGCGCCTCGCAGGTGTATATCGCCACGGACGACGCGCGCGTGCAGGCTGCCGCCCAGGCCCATGGCCTGCAAGCGCTGATGACCCGCGCCGACCACCCCACCGGCACCGACCGGCTGGCCGAAGCGGTCGAACAGCTCGGCCTGCCCGACGACGCGGTGGTGGTGAACGTGCAGGGCGACGAACCGCTCATCGAACCCGACCTCATCGACGCCGTCGCGGCCCGCCTGATTGCCAGCCCCGAGGCCGACATCGCCACCTGCGCCAGCCCGCTGGCTGACGCCCAGGCGCTGTTCAACCCCAATGTCGTGAAGCTGGTGTGCGCGGCCGATGGCCGCGCCCTGTATTTTTCGCGTGCGCCGATCCCCTGGGCGCGCGACGCGCTGGCCGGCGGCGAACGCGTGCTGGCCGACGGCCTGCCCGCCTGGCACCACATCGGCCTGTATGCCTACCGTGTGTCGTTCCTGCGCCGCTACCCGACCCTGCCGCAAGGCGCGCTGGAACGGTTCGAGTCGCTGGAGCAACTGCGCGCCATGGAACATGGCCACGTCATCGTCGTCCATCGGGCGTCGCACCCTCCGGCCGCCGGCGTAGATACCCCGGCCGATCTGGAACGCGTTCGATTGATCTATAGCAAACGGATATAAGGGTTATTTCGCATGGCGCAGCTCCGCATAGGCTGCTGCGTTGCGGCATAATCGCTCGGACCACAAAAATTAAACCCCATTCAGGAGCACTCATGCGTCTCATCTTGCTCGGACCTCCCGGCGCCGGCAAAGGCACTCAGGCCGCGTTTCTCACCCAGCACTTCGGCATTCCCCAGATTTCCACCGGCGACATGCTGCGCGCAGCGGTCAAGGCCGGCACGCCCCTGGGCATTGAAGCCAAGAAGGTCATGGACGCGGGCGGCCTGGTCTCGGATGAGATCATCATCGGCCTCGTGCAAGACCGCCTGAAGCAGCCCGACTGCGCCAACGGCTATCTGTTCGACGGTTTCCCCCGCACCATCCCGCAGGCCGACGCGCTCAAAAGCGCCGGCGTCAAGCTGGACTACGTGGTGGAAATCGAAGTCCCCGAAGAAGACATCATCGAACGCATGAGCGGGCGCCGCGTGCACCAGCCCAGCGGCCGCAGCTACCACGTGCGCTTCAACCCGCCCAAGGTCGAAGGCAAGGACGACGTCACTGGCGAAGACCTGATCCAGCGCGACGATGACCGCGAGGACACCGTGCGCAACCGCCTGAACGTCTACCGCCAGCAGACCCGTCCGCTGGTCGACTACTACTCGTCGTGGGCGCAGCAGCACCCCGCCGACGCGCCGAAGTATCGCAAGATCTCGGGCGTGGGCGCCGTCGACGAAATCAAGTCGCGCCTGTTCGAAGCCGTCAAGAGCTGACCGGCGCTTTGATGGCACAGGGCCTTCGGCGCCGGCCGGACGCAAAGCGTCCCGGCGCGGTCCCGAAGGCCCTGTCGCATCCGGCGCCCGTCGCGTCTTTTCGTTCCCCCGTTTTCATCCCTTGAATTTGATCTGGTGGTAGAGACATGGAAATCGCAAACAAGGTATTCATCGTGACAGGCGGCGCATCCGGCCTGGGCGCCGGCACCGTGCGCATGCTGGTGGCCAACGGCGCCAAGGTCGTCATCGCCGACCTGCAGGACGGTCCCGGCGAAGAACTGGCCAAGGAGCTGGGCCAGCGCTACGTGCATTGCGACGTGACGCAAGAGGCCGACGGCCAGCGCGCCGTGGCCGCGGCGAAAGAACTGGGCACCCTGTTCGGCCTGATCAACTGCGCCGGCGTGGCGCCTGCCGCCAAGATCGTCGGCAAGAACGGCGCGCACCCGCTGGACCTGTTCCAGAAGGTCGTGTCGATCAACCTGATCGGCAGCTTCAACATGATGCGCCTGGCCGCCGAGGCCATGAGCGCCAATACGCCCGAGCCGACTGGCGAGCGCGGCGTCATGATCAATACGGCGTCGGTTGCCGCATTCGACGGCCAGATCGGCCAGGCGGCCTACGCCGCGTCCAAGGCCGGCGTGGCCGGCATGACCCTGCCGATCGCCCGCGACCTGGCCAAGACCGGCATCCGCTGCATGACGATCGCCCCGGGCATCTTCGGCACGCCGATGATCTTCGGCATGCCCCAGGAAGTGCAGGATTCCCTGGCCGCCAGCATCCCCTTCCCCGCCCGTTTGGGCCGCCCGGAAGACTATGCCAAACTGGTCCAGAGCATCATCACCAATGACATGCTCAACGGCGAGACGATTCGCCTGGACGGCGCCATCCGGATGCCTCCGAAATAGTGTCCCCACGCTTCGCCCTCTCCGAGGGCTCTCTGCCCCCCAAGGGGGCTTTTTTCCCTTGGGGCGGCCCGGCGGGAAAAAGCCTTCTTATCGGGACAGCTTTTTTGTAGCAATCCCATGAGCCTGTTCCGTTCGGCGGCCACCGTCAGCAGCTTTACGCTGCTGTCGCGCATTTCCGGCCTGATCCGCGACATCCTGGTGGCCCGCGCTTTTGGCGCCGGGCCCATCACGGATGCCTTCTGGGTCGCTTTCCGCATTCCCAACCTGCTGCGGCGGCTGTTCGCCGAAGGCGCGTTCGCCCAGGCGTTCGTGCCGATCCTGGGCCATGCCCGCAACAGTCGGTCCGAAGACGAGGTCCGCACGCTGCTTGACCGGGTCGCGTTGCTGCTGACGGCGGCCCTGATGGCGATCACGCTGATCGGCATCATCGCCGCGCCCTGGGTGGTGTCCGCCATGGCCAGCGGCCTGCGCGGGGCCGCCCGCGATACGGAATTCGGCGCGGCCGTCTGGATGACGCGGATGATGTTCCCCTACATCTTCTGCATGTCGCTCATTGCCTTCGCCTCGGGCGTGCTCAACACCTGGCGCCGCTTCGCCGTGCCGGCCTTCACGCCCGTGCTGCTGAACCTGTCCATGATCGCCGCCTGCATCTGGCTGGCGCCGCGCATGGACGTGCCGGTGTACGCGCTGGCCATCGGCGTCATGATCGGCGGCGTGGCCCAACTGGCCGTGCAGTGGGTGGCGCTGGCGCGGCTGGGCATGACGCCGCGCTTTTCGCTGCGCTTTCGCCAGGCCTGGGCCGACCCCACGGTGCAGCGCATCCTCAAGCAGATGGCGCCCGCCACGCTGGGCGTGTCGGTGGCACAGATCTCGCTGCTCATCAACACCAACATCGCCACCTGGCTGACGCCGGGCAGCGTCACCTGGCTGTCGTTCGCCGACCGCCTGATGGAATTCCCCACTGCGCTGCTGGGCGTCGCGCTGGGCACCGTGCTGCTGCCCAGCCTGTCCGCAGCGCACGCCCGCGACGACCACGGCGGCTACAGCGCGCTGCTGGACTGGGGCCTGCGGCTGGTGCTGCTGTTCGGCCTGCCGGCCGCGGTGGGCATGGCGCTGCTGTCCGATGGCCTGGTGGCCACGCTGTTCCACTACGGCGCCTTTTCGGCGCAGGACGTGCTGCAGACCCGCCTGGCCGTGATTTCCTACTCCGCCGGCCTGATCGGCCTGTTGGCCGTCAAGATCCTGGCGCCAGGCTTCTATGCCAAGCAGGACATCCGCACCCCCGTGAAGATCGCCATCGGCGTGCTGGTCCTGACGCAATTGATGAACCTGGCGCTGGTGCCGTTGATGGCCCATGCGGGCCTGGCGCTGGCGATCGGCCTGGGTGCCTGCCTGAACGCGCTGGCGCTCCTGATCGGCCTGCGCCGCCGCGGGGTTTACCAGCCCACGCCCGGCTGGGGCCGTTTCGCGCTGCGGCTGGTGCCCGCCCTGGCCGGGCTTGCCGCGCTGCTCGTCTACGCCGATGGCCGTATTGACTGGATCGGGCTGCAGGCCCATTCGGGCCAGCGCGCCCTGTGGCTGGCAGGCGTGCTGGTCGCCTGCAGCGCGGTGTACTTCGGTCTGTTGTTACTGTTTGGGTTCCGTCCCCGAGACTTTGGACGACGCCCGGCGAAGTAATTCCTCGTCTAAACGACCCATCCTCCTTAAAAAGCCGGCTTTCGCCGGCTTTTTTTACTTTCAAGCCGTCAAGAATTGACAATAACCCGGTAATCTTTGGTAAAAAACCTTTATTATTTACAAATTGCCATCGAAAGGATTCCCGCCCGGCAACAAGGGCAGGGAGATGAAGTGACGTACGCCCAAGGACACCCCATGGCGGACCAAGTGATCAATTGGTTGCTGCTGCTGCGCTCAGGTAAAGCGACAGCGCAGGACTACAACGATTTCCTGGCGTGGCGAGCAGCCGACCCTTTGCATGAGAATGCCTGGCAACAATTGACGGGCACGCTGGCAGGGTCGAATTTTGGCCGGTTGGGCGATGCCTATCCGGCCGGCTATGCCACGACGGCGACCCAGCCGCCGATTCCGCCTTCGCCCCCCTCCGCCGCCGCGGCCTCCGCCGACGTCGTCGTGCCGCCACGCCGCCGATTCCTGGCCGGCTCGCTGGCGCTCGCCAGTGCCGGCGCCTGTGCCGCGTACGTGGGCAACGCGTTTTATCCGCTGAACAATGTCGCGGCCGACGCCGCTACCGCCACCGGAGAACGCCGCCGCTACATCCTGTCCGACGGCAGCCAACTGCTGCTGGATGCCCGCAGCCGCGTCAACCTGGATTTCACGCCCGCCTATCGCCAGGTGCGCCTGCTGGATGGCGCCGTGACCGTTTCCGTCGCCCCTGACGCCCGCCGCCCCTTCCTGGTCCAGACCGCCGAAGGCACGGTGCGCGCGCTGGGCACCCGCTACATGGTGCGCCAGCAGGCCCAGCGCACGGTGGTGGTGGTGCATGAACACGAAGTGGTAGTGGAAACCATGGCCGGCGCCCACGGCATCGTGCGCGCCGGGACGGGTGCGCGCTTTGACGCGTCGCGTATCGACACCCCGCGCGCCGAACTGATGGCCGAGGCCGCCTGGGAAGCCGGCTGGGTCGACGCCCGCGGCCGCCCGCTGGCCGAGGTGGTCGCGGCCTTGCGCCCCTACCGCAGCGGCACCCTGCGCGTGTCCATGGCCGCCGGCGGCCTGCCGGTGTCCGGCCACTTTCCGCTGGACGACACCGACGCCGCGCTGAGCGCATTGCAGGACATGATGCCCATCCATGTCCGCCGTTATACGCCCTGGTTCGTCTCGATCAACGTCGCGACCTGACCACGCCCGCTGACGCGGGCCTGTAACGAAAGGCCACTTCGTTGTATACTGAGCACCGTGTTTTTATCCAGTAGGCGCAATAAGGCTTGACTCGGAAACTCGGGGCGCAACCCGGCAAGGATTTTCCCCAACAGTGAACGGGTATCCAGCCAGCGGGCCAGCCAGGGGTTTTCAGCCAGGGTTCTCCAACCCCGGTTCAGCCTCAGGGGTTCCCCCCCGCAGCGCCCCCCGCCCGGTTGACGGGCGCTCCATCGGCAGACGTGGCATTTAAAGCTTGCAATCCCCCAGGGACTTGCTAAAATGTTCGACTTTGCCGAATTCAACTTATATAGCAACATGGCCAATACCGCCCAAGCCCGCAAGCGCGCTCGCCAATCCGTTGAGCGCAACAAGCACAATTCCAGCCTGCGCTCGATGCTGCGCACCGCCATCAAGCGCGTTCGCCAATCCATCGCCGCCGGCGACAAGGCTGCGGCTGGCGAAGTGTTCCAGAAGGCGTCGAGCGTGATCGATCGCGTGGCTGACAAGAACATCATCCACAAGAACAAGGCCGCTCGCCACAAGAGCCGCCTGGCTGCCGCCATCAAGGCGCTGGCCTAAGCCATTCTGCCGCCCTGCTTAGCGGGGCGTCATGAATACGGCAAATGAAGAAGGATGCCCCAGGGCATCCTTTTTTGTTGCCTGCGCGCGGCAAGTCTTCGCAGGGTTGCCTGCACATTGTGGCTTGACCGGGGCGGCCTGCACTGATCCGCTCAGTCGCCTCGCATGGCCAACCGGGTGCGGATCTGCGTGGCCTCGTCGCGCAATGAGGCGGTAAAGGCATCCACCAGCGGATTCTTGGGGCGGTGTTCCGGAAACACCAGGTTCACCCGGAACGGAAACGAACGCCGCAGCGGCCGGATGTGCAGGCCGCGGCCAATGAAATCCAGCGCGGTCAGCGGGTTGACGATGGCCAGGCCCAGGCCCTGGCGTACGAAGGTGCACACCGACACCGCCGTGGGCGTTTCGATGATGGCGCGCCGCAGGATGCCCTGCGCCGCAAAGGCCTCGTCGATCTGGATACGGTAAGGGTCGCTGGACGACAGGCTGATGAACGGCTGACCCGCGAAATCGGCCAGTTCCAGCGCCTGCCGCGCCAACAGCGGATGGCCGTCGGGCAGCACGCAGACTTCGTCCACTTCGATCAGCAGTTCCAGCCGCGTGCCGGCGGGTTCGAGCTCGTGCTCGGTCAGCCCCAGGTCGTAGCGCTGGGCGGTCAGCCATTCTTCGAGAAAAGGGGATTCCTGCGCTTCCAGCGACAGGCTCACGCCCGGATGGCTGTCGCGAAAGCGCCGGAAGGCCCCGGGCAAGAGGGAATGCGAGAACGCCGGCAAGGCGATCACCGCCAGTTGCCCGTCCTGGAAGGACCGCAGGCGCGCCGCCGCGGACGCCACGCGTTCCAGGCCGGCATAGGACTGGCGGATTTCGTCGTACAGCGCCAGCGCGGGCATCGTGGGGCGCAGCCGCCCCCGAATGCGTTCGAACAGCGCGAAGCCGATGCTTTGTTCCATGCGCGCCAGTTCCCGGCTGACGGTCGGCTGCGAGGTGAACAGCAGGTCGGCAGCCTTGGTGACGCTGCCGGCGATCATCAGGGCGCGGAAGACTTCGATATGGCGGTGGGTGAGCATGGCGAACCCATATCAGGAATGAATCGATCTTGAATATCTAAGCATTTTACTGGATGACCTGAATGGGGCATGATGCCCGCCTGATTCCTCCCCCGAATACAAGGTCTGCCCCAGAATGGCTTTCGATCCGCGCCAACTCACCGAACTTGCCGCCCAGTACAGCACCCCGCTGTGGGTCTACGATGCCGCCGTCATCCGCGAACGCATCGCCCAGCTGCGCCGCTTCGATGTCATCCGCTACGCCCAGAAGGCCTGCTCCAACCTGCACATCCTGCGCCTGATGCGCGCCGAGGGCGTGATGGTGGACGCGGTGTCGCTGGGCGAGATCGAACGCAGCCTGGCCGCCGGCTATCAGCCCGAAGGCGAGCCTGCCGGCGTGGTGTTCACGGCCGACCTGATCGACCACGCCACCCTGGCCACGGTCATCAAGCACGGCATCACCGTCAATGCCGGTTCGCTCGACATGCTCGAGCGCGTGGGCCAGGCGGCGCCGGGCCATCGGGTCTGGCTGCGCATCAACCCGGGCTTCGGCCACGGCCACAGCAACAAGACCAATACCGGCGGCCCGCAAAGCAAGCACGGCATCTGGATCGACGACGTCGCGCAAGCCGTCGCCATCGTGCGCCGCCACGGCCTGAAGCTGGTGGGCATCCATATGCACATCGGCTCGGGCGTGGACTACGGCCACCTGTCCAGCGTGTGCGATGCGATGGTGGACGTGGTGGCCTCGCTGGACCACGACATCGAAGCCATCTCGGCCGGCGGCGGCCTGTCGATTCCCTACCGCGATGGCGAGCCGCGCATCGACTGCGATCACTACTTCGATCAATGGGATGCGGCGCGCAAGCGTATCGAGCAGCGCCTGGGCCATGAGGTTCGCCTGGAGATCGAGCCGGGCCGCTTCCTGGTGGCCGAAGCCGGCGCGCTGGTGGCCGAGGTGCACGCCATCAACCGCCGCCCCGGGCGCGACTTCGCGCTGGTGGACGCCGGTTTCAACGACCTGATGCGCCCCGCCATGTACGGCAGCTACCACCGCATCTCGGTGCATGCGCCGGACGGCAGCACGCCCCAGGGTGCGGCCGAGACGCGCATCGCCGTGGCCGGCCCGCTGTGCGAGTCGGGCGACGTGTTCACGCAGGATGCGGGCGGTGTCGTGTCCGACCAGGTCCTGCCGCAGCCGCGCATCGGCGACTTCATGGTGTTCCATAACGCCGGGGCCTACGGCTCGTCGATGTCTTCGAACTACAACAGCCGCCCGCTGGCCGCCGAAGTGCTGCTGGACAAGAACGAAGCGCGCCTGATCCGCCGCCGCCAGACGGTGGCCGATCTGCTGGCGCTGGAAGACTGAAACCCGCGCCCAGGCGCCCCGCAGGCATTTTCAGGTGGGAAACGCTTCGCGCAACGCGAAGGTGGCCTGCTTGAAGACGCCCAGGTCGGTACCCACCGCGACGAAGTGCATGCCCATGTCCAGGTAGCGGCGCGCGTCGGCCTGCACCGGCGCCAGGATGCCCACGGCCTTGCCCTGCGCGCTGACGCGCTGGTACAGGTGGCGGATGGCGTCCTGCACTTCCGGGTGGCCGGGGTTGCCCAGATGGCCCAGCGCGGCGGCCAGGTCCGACGGGCCGATGAAGACGCCATCCACGCCTTCGACCGCGGCGATCTCGTCGACCGCCTCGATGCCCGCGCGGCTTTCTATCTGCAGCAGCACGCAGATATTGTCGTTGATGGTCTTGAGGTAATCGGGCACGGTGCCGTAGCGGTTGCTGCGCTGCATGCCCGCCACGCCGCGAATGCCTTGCGGCGGATAGCGCGTGGCGGCCACGGCGCGGTGCGCGTCGTCTTCGGACTCGATGAAGGGAATCAGCAGGTTGTAGAAGCCGATGTCGAGCAGGCGCTTGATCTCGACCGGATCGTTCCAGGTGGGCCGGCCGATGGCGGCGCTGGCGCTGCCCTGCAGGGCCTGCAACTGCTGCAGGAACATCGGCACGGTGTTGGGCGAATGCTCGCCATCCAGCAGCAGCCAATCGAAGTCGGCCAGACCGGCTACCTCGGCGGTGATGTGGCTGGACATGCACATCCAGAAGCCGATCAGGCGCTCGCGGGCCAGGATGCGTTGGCGAAAGCGGTTGGGCAAGGGTGAAGTCATGAGTGCGGTCCTTAGTCCATGCGGGCGCCGGAGGCCTTGGCCGCCGCGCCCCATTTGGTGATTTCGGATTGGACGAAGGCCGAGAAGGCCTTCGGGTCGTCGCCCACCACCACGAAGCCTACGCTTTCCAGCTTCTGCCGGATATCCGGTGAAGCCAGGGCCTTGACGGTGGCCTGGTGCAGGCGCTGGATCACGGCAGGCGGCGTCTTGGCCGGCGCCGACAGGCCGAACCACGATTCGGCGGCGAAGCCCGGATAGCCCGATTCCGCCACGGTGGGCGTATCCGGATAGGCGGGATTGCGCTGCGCGCTGGCCACCGCCAGCGCCCGCAGCTTGCCGGCCTTGACCTGCGGCAGCAGGGAATCCTGGTTCAGGAACATCACGGACACGCGGCCGCCGATCATGTCGGTGATGGCCGCGGCGCCGCCCTTGTAGGGCACGTGCACGAGATCGATGTGGGCGGCCTGCTTGAGCATTTCCATGGCGAGGTGGCCCGACGAGCCGTTGCCCGAACTGGCATGGGTGTACTTGCCGGGGTTGGCGCGCACCAGCTTGATGAAGTCGGCAACGTTGGTGGCCGGGAAATCCATGTTGGCCACCAACACGTTGGGGCCGGTGGCCAGCAGCGAGATGTGCGCGAAGTCGCTGTCGCGGTACGGCATGTTCTGGTAGAGCGCGTAGCTGATGGCGTTGGACCCCACGCCGGACAGCAGCAGCGTGTAGCCATCGGGCTCGGCCTTGGCGACCCCGTCGGAACCGATGTTGCCGTTGGCGCCGCCCTTGTTTTCGACGATGACGCTCTGGCCCAGTTCCTTGGACAGCTCGGCGGCCAGCAGGCGCCCGACGGCGTCGGTGCTGCCGCCTGCCGGGAACGGCACGACCAGCTTGACCGTCCGGGTCGGCCACTTGTCGGACTGCGCCCACAGGGCGGCGGGGCACAGCGCGACGAGGGCGCTCGCCGCCAGCGCAGCCAGCCCCAGGCGCCGGCGACCCGGCGAAGTGTTCTCTTGCATGGTTTGTCTCCTTGTCGTTTTTTTCTAATACATGCCGCCCGGTGTCCGGGTCGGTGGGGGCCTCGCGCGCTACGGCTGGCGCAACGTGCGAAGAAAAAGCATCGCGGGCCAGGCCGCGTCCGGCTCAGTCCAGCAGATAGGGCGCGCCCGCGCGTTGGCAGAGTTCGCGCAGGCGCGTGGCCAGCGCGGCCGCAATGGGAATGCCGTGGACGCGGCGGCGTTCGCGCTCGGCGGTTTCCGGCTCGCCCGCCACCAGCACCGGCTCGTCGGGGTGCGCGGGCGGCGTGTCGTGCAGGGTGTCGATCAGGTCGTCCATGTCGGATTCGAACGACCCGGCGGCGCGGAAGGCATCGGGGTTGAGCGCCAGGAAGAAGTGGCCCACGTCGTCGGGTTCGCCCGGGCGCCGCGTGACGTTGCGACGCGCGGCCAGGGCGCTGCCGCTCAGGGTGCCGCCCAGGATCTGCGCCATCATGGCCAGGCCGTAGCCCTTGTGGCTGCTCATGGCCGCGGTGCCGCCCAAAGGCGTCAGGCCGCCCTCGGGCCGCTTGAAGATGAACTGCATGGCGCTGTCGGCCGCGGTGACCGGCTCGCCCTGCCCGTCGACCGCCCACCCCGCGGGCAGCGGCTTGCCCACGAAGTCGTAGACCTTGACCTTGTTGGCCGCGACGGTGGTGGTGGCCATGTCGAGCACGAAGGGCTCGTTGCTGGCGGCGGGTGCGCCGAACGCAATGGGGTTGGTGCCCAGCATGGGCATGGCGCCGCGCGTGGGCACCATGATGACGCCGTTGGCGCTGCTGGTCACCAGCCCCACCACGCCACGTTCGACCGCGATGCGCGCGTACACGCCGGCCGCGCCGAAGTGGTGCGAGTTGCAGACCGACACGGCGCCCACGCCGTGTTCCAGCGCCTTGTCCACGGCCAGGTTCATGGCCTGTGCCGACACCGGATAGCCCAGTCCGCCCATGCCGTCAAGCAATGCGCTGGCGCCGCCGTCGCGCACCAGCCGCGGCCGCGCGTCCAGCTTGAGCGAACCCGCGCGCCATTTTTCTTCATAGGCCGGCAACATCGAGATGCCGTGCGAGTCGATGCCGAGCAGATCGGTTTCGGCCATCAGGCCGGCGGTGACGGCCGCCAGGTCGGGCGCCATGCCCCAGGCCTGCAAGACCACCAGAATCTGTTCCCGCACCTGCCCCGCCGATGCCGCCGTGATTGCCGAACCCTTGCCTTGCACGCGAAGTCTCCTGTGATCTGTGGGGTGAGCCGGTCCGGTGTGCGGCGGGTCAATCGCGTTCGCGGTCGACCAGCCGGTGGCGAGCCTGGCCCAGGTGGAATTGCATGGCGACCCGGGCGCGCTCGCCGTCCTGGGCGCGGATGGCCTCGAGGATGGTGGCGTGTTCGTCCAGCACGCGCTGGGCGCGCTGGCGCGAGCCGGTGCGGGTCAGGTTGAGCGTGAGGCGCATGAAGCCGTTGATGGATTCATGGATGCTTTCCAGCACGCCCAGGTAGAAGTCGTTGCCGGTGGCCTCGGTGATGCTGGCATGGAACGCCAGGTCCATTTCGGCGGAGACCTCGCCGCGCGCCAGGCTGTCGGCGAACGCGGCGTGGGCGGCTTCGATCTTTTGCAGTTGCTCGTCGGTGCGGCGCAGCGCGGCCAGGCGGGCAGCGTCGCCTTCCAGGGCCACGCGCAATTCCTGCGCGCGCAGGTAGGCGCCCACGTTCTGCACGTCGCTGAAGGCGGTCAGGCGCGGTGCCGGCTGGTGGCTGACGAAGGTGCCCAGGCCCTGGTGCGCGGTAATGAGCCCGTCGGCGCGCAGGCGCAGCAGCGCTTCGCGCACCACTGGCCGCGAAACGCCGAAGCGCTCGGTGATTTCGTTTTCGGACGGCAGCTTATCGCCGACATTGAGCTTGCCCGAGACGATCTGCTCGAAGATCTGGCCGTAGAGCTGGTCGGCCAGGCGCACGCGGTGACCCCGTTCGAGCACCAGCGCGCCCATGGCGTCCGGCTCGGCAGACGCCTGCGGCGCGGCGGGGGGTGATGCTTTGGGTCGGGCCACGAAACCTCCTGGAACTGGGCGCAATGACAAAAGCGGTCATCGTACCGTCAATGCCACATGCGCCGCCATGGCGCGGCTTACGCCGCGGCTGTCTTCCTGTCCGAGATATTGCCGGCGACGTCGGCCGCCTCGCGATCCCAGGCCGCCAAGGCCCGCGCCACCGGCGCCACGCGTTCGCGTTCGGCGCTGGAAATGCCGGTCAGGAGCGGCAGCATCGGACCCATGTCGGCCACGCCGGACAGCGTCACCGCGTCATGCAGCACGCGGATCGGGCTGATGCCGTCACGGCAGTCTTCCAGGCCCAGGTAGTGCTGGCGCACCGACTCGGCTTCGTCGTAGCGGCCCGCGGCCAGCAGGTGCAGCAGGCGCATCGACCCGCGCGGCGCCACGCAGACCGAACCGGAAGTGAAACTCTTCAAGCCGAAATCGCGGTAATGGACGATGGCCGGGCGCTCGCCGATGCCGCTGACCACGCGGTTCGAATCCACCGCCTGCAGCAGCGCGGTCAGGTAGGCGTCACGCGCCGGGTCCTCACGCACCACGGCGTATTTGAAGGCCACGATGCGCCCTTCCTCGACCAGCCGCGCGGCGGTGGCCGGCGCCAGGTAGTCGGCCGACTTGATGTAGACCACGGCCGGCTTGGCCAACGCGTCGGTGAAGCGGCGCACGCCGTCGGCCAGGCCCGCATCGGTATAGGGAAACGACATCGGCAGCAGCATGCCCGTGGGAAAGGCGCGGCTGCGCAGGAGGCCGGCCTGGTCCATCATCTTGCCGAAGTCGGGGCCGACGGACGGCAGGATCCAGGTGTCCGGGCCCGCCAGCGCGGCCAGCATGTCCACGATGCGCGCGTATTCGCCCACGCCCACGTTGTAGAAATTGGCGTTGCCGCCGTACATCACATTGCGCACGCCGCCGGCCTCCAGGTGCCGCAACAAGGCCTGGTTGGCGGCCTCGTTCAAGGACAGGTCGGCATGGCGCGCCAGGGGCGGCACGGCGATGACGGAGCGCTGCAGATCCTGGACAGTGACCGGGGACGTTTTCATGGCGGGAAAGCTCCTGGCGGATCCCGTCGCCGGAATCCAGTTGTCAAATAAGTAAGGTGAAAAAAGTATACTTGGTTGACAAGTAAATGCTCAATACCTATATTCGTTTCACAAACGATGCGCGGCCACGCGCACACCAAGGAGACGAATTCCATGCATGCAGTCCCTGAGCGAGGCCGCCTGGCCCTTGCCGCCTGTCTGGCCGCGGCCGCCTTCCTGATACCGGCCGCGTCGGCCCACGCGGACTACCCCGAACGCGACGTCAGAATCATCGTGCCCTTCCCGGCCGGCGGCACCGCCGACATCGCCGCGCGCGTGGTGGCGGCGGAATTGGGCAAGTCCTGGGGCCGCGCGGTGGTGGTGGACAACAAGGCGGGCGCCGGCGGCAACGTCGGTTCCGGCGAGGCGGCCCGCGCCACGCCCGATGGCTACACGCTGCTGATGGGCACCGTCAGCACCCATGCCATCAACCAGTCCGTCTATGCCAAGCTGCCCTACGACCCGGTCAAGGACTTCCAGCCCGTCACCCTGGTGATCCCGGTGCCCAATGTGCTGGAACTGAACCCCGGCTTCGCCGACAAGCACGGCATCCGCAGCGTGGCCGACCTGATCAAGTACCTGAAGGCCAACCCCGGCAGCGTCAACATGGCCTCCACCGGCAACGGGACGTCCACGCACCTGTCCGGCGAGCTGTTCCAGACCATGACGGGCACGCGCATGACGCACGTGCCGTACAAGGGCAGCAGCCCGGCGCTGACCGACGTGATGGCCGGCTCGGCCGACCTGATCTTCGACAACCTGCCCTCGTCGATGGGCTTCATCAAGGGCGGCAAGCTGCGGCCGCTGGCGGTCACCACCGCCACGCGTTCGCCCGCGCTGCCCGATGTGCCGACGCTGGCCGAGGCCGGGGTGCCCGGCTATGAGGCGTCCAGCTGGTTCGGCCTGCTGGCCCCGGCGGGCACGCCGCCGCAGATCGTCGACAAGATCCAGCGCGACGTCGCCGCGGCCCTGCAACAGGAGCCGGTGCGCGCCCAGTTGCAGGCCCAGGGCGCCACGCCGTCCGGCAACACCCCCGCCCAGTTCACCCGGTTCATGGCGCAAGAGACCGTCAAGTGGGCCGAGGTGGTGAAGCAATCAGGCGCCAAGGTCGACTGACCCGCGCCGGTCCGGACCCGGCCGCCACGCGTGGGCGACGGGTTCTTCATCATCACGCGAACCAGGAGACAACATGAACAAACCCCTATGCGCGGTGGCGCTGGCCGCGGCCGCGCTGCTTGCCGGACCGGCGGCGCAGGCGGCCGGCTACCCCACCAAGCCCGTCACGATGATCGTGCCTTTCGTGCCCGGCGGCTCGTCCGACATCACGGCGCGCAGCGTCACGCCTGCCCTGTCCAAGGCGCTGGGCCAGACCTTCGTGGTCGAGAACAAGCCGGGCGCCAACAGCGCCATCGGCGCGCAGGCGCTGGCCCGCGCTACGCCGGATGGCTACACCATGATGGTCGGGTCGATCGGCACCTTCGCCATCAACGAGGCGCTGTACAAGAACCTGTCCTACAACCCCAGCAAGGACTTCGACTACCTGACGCAGGCGGTGCGCAACCCCAACGTGCTGGTGGCCTCGGCCGACTTCCCGGCCAGCACGGTGGCCGAACTGGTGGCCTACGCCAACAAGAACCCGGGCAAGCTGTCGTATGCGTCGTCGGGCACGGGATCGTCGGACCACCTGTCGGCGGTGCTGTTCCGCCAGCGCACCCAGACCACCGGCGTGGACGTGCCCTACCGCGGCGGCGGCGCGGCCATCGCCGACCTCATCGGCGGCCAGGTCAACGTGTCGTTCCAGAATCTGGGCGCGGTGCAGAACCACATCAAGGCCGGCAAGCTCAAGGCCCTGGCAATTACCGGCGATGCCCGCGCGCCGGACCTGCCCGACGTGCCAACGCTGGCCGAGGCCGGGATCAAGGACATGGTGGTGTATTCGTGGCAGGGCTTTGCCGTGCCCAAGGGCACGCCGCCGGCCGTGGTGCAGCAACTGACCCAGGCGCTGCAGGCCGCGCTGCGCGATCCGCAGACCGAGAAGACGCTGCAGGGCCTGGGCTTCGAGGTCGTGGCCAACACGCCGCAGCAGTTCACCGCCTTCCAGCAGGCCGAGGTCAAGCGCTGGAAAGAGGTGATCCAGAAGGCCAATATCCAGCTGGAATGACGCGAAGCGCGCCCGGCGCGGCCGGCATGCGCCGCGCCGGGCGTCCCGCTCTCAGCCGGATTCCAGGCAGGAT
>NZ_JCBANA010000067.1:0-39772 GCF_059760725.1 Achromobacter sp. 1014246743 | reverse complement strand
TAAAAGGAACAGGGCCCGAAACGGGCGGGCGGCTGGCAGGCGGGGGCAGGGGGGTCAGGCCGGTTGCATGCCGCTGTGACGCAGCAGCGCATCGATGCGCGGCGCGCGGCCACGGAACGCGGCGAACGATTCGGCGGCCGGGCGCGAGCCGCCCACGGCCAGCACTTCGCGGCGGAAGCGCGCGCCCGTGGCCGGGTCCAGCGTGCCCAGGGCATTGCCGGCTTGTTTGGCGGCGGCTTCCTCGAAGGCCTCGTAGGCGTCGGCAGACAGCACCTCGGCCCACTTGTAGCTGTAGTAGCCCGCGCCATAACCGCCGGCGAACAGGTGCGAGAAGGCGTGCGGCAGTCGGTGCCAGGCCGGCGGGAACAGCACCGCGACCTCGCTGCGCACCTGCTGCAGCAGGGCCAGCACTTCGTCGATGGATGCGCCCTTGGCGCGGTCGTGCATCAGCATGTCGAACAGGGCGAATTCGATCTGGCGCACGGTCTGCATGCCGCTCTGGTAGTTGCGGGCGGCGACCAGGCGGTCGTAGAGCGCGCGCGGCAGCGGCTCGCCGGTCTCGACGTGGGCCGACAGCTTTTGCACCACGGCCCATTCCCAGCAGAAGTTTTCCATGAACTGCGAGGGCAGCTCGATGGCGTCCCATTCGACGCTGGCGAAGGCCGCGGCGCCGGGCTCGTCCACTTCGGACAGGAGGGCGTGCAGGGCGTGGCCGGTTTCGTGGAACAGGGTGATGACATCATCGTGCGTCAGCACGGCGGCGCGCTCGCCATTGGGGCGCGAGAAATTGCAAGTCAGGTAGGCGATGGGTGTCTGCACGCGGCCGGCCACGACGCGGCGGGTGCGCTCGCTGTCGACCCAGGCGCCGCTTTGCTTGCCCGAACGCGCGTACAGGTCAAGGTACAGGTAGCCGATCAGGTCGCCCTTGGGGCTTTCGACCCGCACGCCGCGCACGTCCGCATGCCAGGACGACACCGGGGTTTCGGCCAGGCGCACGTCGAACAGCGTTTCGATGACCTCGAACAGGCCGGCCAGCACGCGCGGCTCGGTGAAGTACTGCTTGACCTCGTCTTCCGAGTACGCGTAGCGCGATTCGCGCAGCCGTTCGGACGCATAGGCCACGTCCCACGGTTGCAGTTCGGCCAGGCCGAGTTCGGCGGCGGCGTAGGCTTTCAGTTCGGCCAGGTCGCGTTCGGCATAGGGCTTGGCGCGGGCGGCCAGGTCACGCAGGAAACCGGTGACTTCGGCGGCGTCGCGCGCCATGCGGGTCTGCAGGCGCAGCGCGGCGAACGTGCCCAGGCCCAAGAGCTTGGATTCTTCGGCGCGCAGCGACAGCAGTTCTTCGATCAGGGGGGAATTGTCGAACTGGGCATCGCCCTGTTCGGACGCCACCGTGCCGTAGCCGCGGTACAGCGCTTCGCGCAGCGAGCGGTCCTGGGCGTATTGCATCACCGGCAGGTAGCAGGGCATCTTCAGCGTCAGCTTCCAGCCGGCCTTGCCGTCTTCGTCGGCCGCGGCGCGGGCCGCGGCCAGCACGTCGGCCGGAATGCCCTGCAGGCGGGATTCGTCTTCGACCACCAGCGACCAGGCGTCGATGGCGTCCAGCACGTTTTCAGAGAATTTCTGCGAGGCCTGGGCCTCGCGGTCGGAAATCGCGGCATAGCGCTCGCGGTCGGCGCCGCGCAGTTCGACGCCGCTCAGGCGGAAGTCGCGCAGGGCCATCTCGACGATGCGGCGGCGCACCGGTGACCAGGACGCGAAGTCGGGCGCGGCGGCCAGGCGCTGGTATTGCTGGTACAGGCCTTCGTGCAGGCCGACCCAGGTGGAAAACTCGGTCACCAGCGGCAGGGCGGCGTTGTAGGCCTCGCGCAGTTCGGGCGTGTTGACCACGGCGTTCAGGTGGCCGGCCACCGACCAGGCGCGCCACAAGCGTTCGGATGCCGTGTCCAGCGGCTCGACCACCGCTTCCCAGGTGGGCGCCAGCGTGGGGTCGGCGGCGCGGTCCACGGCCTGGCGGGCAATGCCCAGCAGTTCTTCGATGGCCGGCACCACGTGGGCGGGCTTGACCGCCTGGTAATCGACCAGTTCGGAGACGGGGGCGAGCAGGGGATTCTGGGTCATGGCGTTACCAATTGCGTAAGAGGGGGGCGGGCAGCACGCGAGCGCACCGGCAAACATAAGGATCAGGTTGGGGCGGCGCGCCGAAAAGCAAGGGCGCCGCTTGCCGCAGGCGCGCGGGCCGGGCAGGGTGGCCTTTCCCGCGCCCAGAAACGATGATGGGTTTGCCCCCCGTCCCTCGAAGGGGCGCGGGGCAAACCCACAGGGACGTCGCCGCGGGGCGGACGGCCGGCTTCAGGCGGCAGCCCGTTCCGCCGCTTCGACGGTGTTGACCAGCAGCATGGCGATGGTCATGGGGCCCACGCCGCCCGGCACGGGCGTGATGGCGCCGGCGACCTGGCTGGCGGACGCGAAGTCCACGTCGCCGCACAGCTTGCCGTCGGCGCCGCGGTTGATGCCGACGTCGATGACGACGGCGCCGGGCTTGATCATCGAACCGTCGATCATGCCGGGCTTGCCGGTGGCGACCACCAGGACGTCGGCGCGGCGGGTCTGGGCCGCCAGGTCGCGCGTCTTGGAATTGCAGATCGTGATGGTGGCGCCGGCGGCCAGCAGCAGCATGGCCATGGGCTTGCCCACGATGTTGCTGGCGCCCACGATGACGGCTTCGGCGCCGCGCAGGGCCACGCCTTCGGATTCCAGCATCTTCATCACGCCGTAGGGCGTGCAGGGGCGAAACAGCGGCTGGCCGGTCATGAGCAGGCCGGCGTTGCTGATGTGAAAGCCGTCCACGTCCTTTTCGGCCGCGATGGCTTCGATGACCTTGTGCGAATCCATGTGCTTGGGCAGCGGCAACTGCACCAGGATGCCGTGGATGGACGGATCACGGTTCAGCTGGTCGATGCGGGCCAGCAGGTCGGCCTCGGTCATGTCGGCGGGGTACTGCTCTTTCACGGAGTGCAGCCCGGCCTTTTCGCAGGCCGCGACCTTGTTGCGGACATACACTTGCGACGCCGGGTCTTCGCCGACCAGCACCACGGCCAGGCCGGGGCGCGTGCCCTTGGCGGCCAGGGCGGCGACGCGTTGGGCGACTTCTTCGCGAATGCGCTGCGACAGGGCAGCGCCGTCGATAATCCTGGCGGTCATTCGGCAGCCTCCGCGCGGAGCGCTACGGTATTCGCCTTGGGAACGGCCCGGCGGCTCATGCGTGCGCCTCCGGTTTGGCCAAAGCCACTTTCATCAAATCAGCAACGGTGGTCACTTCAAGTTTTTCCATGATGTTGGCGCGGTGCGCCTCGACGGTCTTGATGCTGATGCCCAGGTCGTCGGCGATCTGCTTGTTCAAGCGGCCGGCGACGATGCGCTCCAGCACCTGCTGCTCGCGCGCGGTCAGGCGCGCCAGCATGGCTTCGTGGTCCTTCTGGGCCTGGTGCTTGCTCACGCGCTGCGTGGCCTGCTCAAGCATGCGCGCCACGATTTCGCGCAGGTCGGATTCGTTGAACGGCTTTTCGAGGAAGTCGACGGCGCCTTTCTTCATGGTCGACACGGCCATGGGCACGTCGCCGTGGCCGGTGATGAAGACGATGGGCAGCGGGGCGTTGCGGGCGATGAGCTGCTCTTGCAGTTCCAGGCCGCTCATGCCGGGCATGCGCACGTCGGCGATCAGCACCCCGATCTGGCTGGCGTCGTAGTCTTCCAGGAAGGATTCGCCGCTGGCGTACGCGCGGACGCGATAGCCGTTGGCTTCCAGCAGCCAGCGCAGCGAATCGCGGACCGCTTCGTCGTCATCAACAATGAATACCGTGCTCGACAGGTGGGGCGTGTTCATGCGTGCAACTCCTCGGACTGATCATTCTGAGCCTGCGTCTGAGACGCAGCGCAGGGCAGGGTAAAGCGGAAAATAGTACCGCCGGCGGGATTGGGGTCCGCCCAAAGGCGGCCGTGGTGCGATTCGATAATGGTACGGCAGATATTCAGTCCCATGCCCAGGCCCTGGGTCTTGGTGCTGAAGAAGGGTTCGAACAGGCGTTCCGGCTCGGCCAGGCCGTGGCCGCGGTCGACCACCGCCACTTCGATGTGCTGCTCGTGCAGGATGACCGCCACCTTGAGCTCGTCGGACTCGCTCTTTTCCATGGCTTCCAGGCCATTCTTGAGCAGGTTCAGCAGCACCTGTTCGATCAGAATGGGGTCGGCCAGCACGTCGGGCGCGTTGGACGGCACGAAGCTGTCGATGCGAATGCGGCGCTTGCGGGCGTCGATTTCGGCAAAGCCGATGGCGTTGTCGACGATGCGGCCGATGGCCACGCGCTGGCGGCGCGGTTCGCTGCGCTTCACGAATTCGCGGATGCGGCTGATGATCTTGCCGGCCCGCTCGGCCTGCGAGGCCGCCTTTTCCAGGGCGGGCAACAGCATGTTGGGGCTGGTGTGGCCGGCCTTGACCAGGGCCACGGCGCCCATGCTGTAGTTGGCGATGGCGGTCAGCGGCTGGTTCAGTTCGTGCGCCAGCGACGAGGCCATTTCGCCCATGGTGGTCAGGCGGCTGGTCAGCTGGATCTTTTCCTGCTGCACGCGCGAGGCTTCTTCGTGGGTGCGGCGTTCGGTGATGTCGCGCGCCACCTGCATGCGCACGCGGCGCCCGTCGGTCCAGGCCAGCATGCGGTGGTGCACTTCGAACCAGCGCTGCACCGATGGCGCGAACACCTCGACGGATTCGTCGGTGAAGCGGCCGCGGCGGCCGGCCAGCAGTTCGTCGTGGCCGCCCGTCTGGGCGCCGAACACGCGGCGGTAGGTACGGTTGGCGAACAGCAGTTCCAGGCCGTCGTGGGTGTCGGCCGTGACCGAGATGGCGTCGTCCAGGCCTTCCAGCACCGTCATGAAGCGTTCGTGCGCGGCCGTCAGGGCTTCGCGGATGCGCTTGGGTTCGGTGATGTCGGTCATGGACGTCATCCAGCCGATCTGGTTGCCGTTGGGGTCCAGCAGGGGCGACACGTACATGCGCGCCGTGAAGCGCGAGCCGTCGCGCCGCTGGGCCTCGACTTCCAGGCCGCTGCTGGGCGTCTTGCCCGACATCAGCACGTCCAGCGTGTGCTGGTGCTGCTCGTGGCGGCCGGGCACCCAATACGGGAAGGGCGGGCTGCGGCCGATCAGGTCGGCTTCGTTCCAGCCGATCATGCGGCAGAAGGCCGGGTTGACGTAGGCGATGCGGCCTTCCATATCCAGCACCCGCATGCCGGTGGACATGGAGTTTTCCATGGCGCGGCGAAAACCCGTTTCGGCGATGAGCGCGGCCTCGGCCGCCGAGCGGAACCGGGTATAGCGCCACAGCATCAACAGGCTGATGACGATCACGCAGGACAGCGCCAGCACCACCCAGATCAGGCGTTGCTGCCGCATTTCCTGGTCGATGGTGACAAACATGACGCTGTCGTCATGGATGCGCTGCAACCAGAAGAACACCCCCATCACACAGATATAGAGGATCAGCACCATCGCGGGCGTGACCCAGTACACCCCGCGTCGGCGCGTGCGGGCGTGGTCGTGGAACGGCGTGGGTATATTGGACTTGGGCGCGCTGGACATGTAATTCGGGCCGGATAGGGCGGGCATTTTTCATTGCCGAGCCGCCTCAAGATGAAAACGACCCCGCGGGGGCAGCAAGCCGAAGGCGCGGCGTGGGGGGCATTTTAATGCGTGTTGATACGGAATTGCCGGGAATCAAGCCCGCTATAAGGGGGATGGGCTAAAAAAGTGGCGCTCATCCTTTTCAGCTTGCATTCATATTTTCGCATTATGAAATGCCGTACCGCAACATGAAATTTTGCTTGCGACCGGTTAATCTTCTTTCTTAGAATGCCGGCTGATAGAGAGACACCGCTCAGCGAGTCGCCGGTCTCTAGCACAACACCCCGACCCATGCATGGCAGGGTAGCCCGGATGATCCCGGCTACCATGGCGTGTCCGCGAGTAGATCAAATAAGCGGGTGTGGTCACGAACGAACCCCAACAGGAGACACACGATGTCCTCTTTCGCCCAGGCTGGCGCCGTGCAGGCTGCCAACGACGAAGACACCCTAGAAACCCAGGAGTGGCTCGAAGCCCTGGCGGCAGTCCTTGATCGCGAAGGGCCGCAGCGCGCACATTACCTGCTGGAACGCCTGATCGACGAAGCCCGTCGCTCTGGCGCCCACATCCCGTTCTCGCCGAATACCGCTTACGTCAACACGATTCCCCCGGGCCTGGAGCCCGCGCATCCGGGCAACCTGGAACTGGAATCGCGCATTCGCTCGTACGTGCGCTGGAACGCCATGGCCATGGTGGTCAAGGCCAACAAGCACAACCCGCCGGACGGCGGCGACCTGGGCGGCCACATCGCGTCCTTCGCCTCGCTGGCCACCATGATCGGCTGCGGCCAGAACCACTTCTGGCATGCCGAAGACGACACGCACGGCGGCGACCTGGTCTACTTCCAGGGCCACACCTCGCCCGGCATGTACGGCCGCGCCTACCTCGAAGGCCGCCTCACCGAAGACCAGCTGAACCACTTCCGCCAGGAAGTGGACGGCAAGGGCCTGTCGTCGTACCCGCATCCGAAGCTGATGCCCGACTTCTGGCAGTTCCCCACGGTGTCGATGGGCCTGGGCCCGCTGATGGCCATCTACCAGGCCCGCTTCCTGAAGTACCTGCACGCCCGCGGCATCGCCGACACCAGCAAGCGCAAGGTCTGGGTGTTCTGCGGCGACGGCGAAATGGACGAACCCGAGTCGCTGGGCGCCATCGCCCTGGCGGCCCGCGAAAAGCTCGACAACCTGATCTTCGTCGTCAACTGCAACCTGCAGCGCCTGGACGGCCCGGTGCGCGGCAACGGCAAGATCATCCAGGAACTCGAAGGCGACTTCCGCGGTTCGGGCTGGAACGTCATCAAGCTGATCTGGGGCGGCTACTGGGACCCGCTGCTGGCGCACGACAAGGAAGGCATCCTGCGCAAGATCATGGAAGAAACCGTCGACGGCGAGTACCAGGCGTACAAGGCCAACGACGGCAAGTTCGTGCGCGAGCACTTCTTCGGCAAGCACCCCAAGCTGCTGGAAGCCGTGTCGCGCATGAGCGACGAAGACATCTGGCGCCTGAACCGCGGCGGCCATGATCCCCACAAGGTCTACGCCGCGTTCGACGCCGCGACCAGCCACACCGGCCAGCCGACCGTCATCCTGGCCAAGACCATCAAGGGCTACGGCATGGGCCACGTGGGCCAGGCCAAGAACCCGACCCACCAGCAAAAGAAGCTGGAACTGGACTCGATCCGCGAATTCCGCGATCGCTTCGGCATCCCCATCCCGGACGACCAGCTGGCCGATCTGCCGTACTTCAAGCCGGCCGAAGATTCGCCCGAAATGAAGTACCTGCACGAGCGCCGCGCCGCGCTGGGCGGCTACCTGCCGCGCCGCCGCGCCAAGGCCGACGAGCAACTGAAGGCGCCCGCCCTGGAAGCCTTCAAGGCCGTGCTGGAACCCACCGCCGAAGGCCGTGAGATCTCCACCACCCAAGCCTTCGTGCGCATCCTGAACCAGGTGCTGCGCGACAAGGAACTGGGTCCGCGCGTCGTGCCGATCCTGGCCGACGAATCGCGTACCTTCGGCATGGAAGGCCTGTTCCGCCAGATCGGCATCTACGCGCCGGAAGGCCAGAAGTACGTCCCGGTCGACAAGGACCAGGTCATGTACTACAAGGAAGCGGCCGACGGCCAGCTCCTGCAGGAAGGCATCAACGAAGCGGGCGCGATGAGCTCCTGGATTGCGGCGGCCACGTCGTACTCCTCGAACAACCGCATCATGATCCCGTTCTTCATCTACTACTCGATGTTCGGGTTCCAGCGCATCGGTGACCTGGCCTGGGCCGCCGGCGACATGCAGGCGCGCGGCTTCCTCCTGGGCGGCACCGCGGGCCGCACCACGCTGAACGGCGAAGGCCTGCAGCACGAAGACGGCCACAGCCATATCCTGGCTTCGACCATCCCCAACTGCGTCTCGTACGACCCGACGTTCGGCCATGAACTGGCCGTCATCATCCAGCATGGCTTGAAGCGCATGGTGGAAGACCAGGAAAACGTCTACTACTACCTGACGGTGATGAACGAAAACTACCCGCAGCCCGGTCTGACCCAGGGCGACGAGGAAGGCATCATCAAGGGCATGTACAAGCTCAAGTCGCACGGCAAGGGCAAGAACCGCGTGCAACTGATGGGTTCGGGCACGATCCTGCGCGAAGTCATGGCCGCGCAAGAGCTGCTGGAAGCCGATTGGGGCGTGGCATCCGACCTCTGGAGCGTCACCAGCTTCACCGAGCTGCGCCGCAACGGCCTGGACGCCGAGCGCCACAACATGCTGCACCCCGACGAGAAGAAGCCCCAGGTGGCCTACGTCACCGAGCAGCTGGCCAAGACGGAAGGCCCGATCATCGCGTCGACCGACTACATGAAGCTGTTCGCCGACCAGATCCGCCCGTTCGTGCCCAAGGGCCGCGAATACAAGGTGCTGGGCACCGACGGTTTCGGCCGTTCGGATTTCCGTGCCAAGCTGCGTGAGCACTTCGAAGTGGATCGCCACTTCGTCGTGGTCGCCGCGCTGCGCGCGCTGGCCGACGAAGGCCGCGTGCCGGTTGCCAAGGTGGCCGAAGCCATCAAGAAGTACGGCATCAATCCGAACAAAGCCAACCCGCAATACGCCTGAGGGTAAAGAGACATGAGCAACGTCGTGCAAATCAAGGTTCCCGACATCGGCGACTTCAAGGAAGTGGAAGTCATTGAAGTGCTGGTGGCGGTGGGCGACACGATCAAGGCCGAGCAGAGCCTGATTACCGTCGAGTCCGACAAGGCCTCGATGGAAATCCCCGCCTCGCAGGGCGGGGTGGTGAAGTCGATCGCCGTGAAGGTCGGCGACAAGGTCGCCGAAGGCGCCGTGGTGCTCGAAGTGGAAGCGTCGGACGCTGCCGCGCCGGCCGCCAAGGAAGACGCCCCCAAGGCCGAAGCCAAGGAAGCGCCCAGGCAGGCTGCCGCCGCCGCGCCCGCCGCCAAGGCGGAAGCGGCCGCGCCGGCCGCCGCCAGCGGCCCGGTCGAGATCGAAGTGCCGGACATCGGCGACTTCAAGGAAGTGGAAGTCATCGAAGTCATGGTCGCCGTCGGCGACACCATCAAGGCCGAGCAAAGCCTCATCACCGTCGAGTCCGACAAGGCCTCGATGGAAATCCCCGCCTCGCAAGGCGGCGTGGTCAAGGAAGTGAAGGTCAAGGTCGGCGACAAGGTCGCCAAGGGCTCGATCGTGGTCGTGGTGGAAGGCAGCGCGCCTGCCGCCGCTGCACCAGCCACCGCTTCTGCCACCAAGACCGAAGCCGCCGCCGCGCCGAAGGCCGAAGCCAAGTCGGAAGCCGCCCCGGCCGCGCCCGCCTCGCGCCCGGCCCCGGCCGCCGCGCTGGAAGACGCCAACCTCAAGCCCGGCCAGCTGCCGCACGCATCGCCGTCGGTGCGCAAGTTCGCCCGCGAACTGGGGGTGAACCTCAGCAAGGTGAAGGGTTCCGGTCCGAAAGACCGCATCACCGCCGAGGACGTGCGCGCCTTCGTCAAGCAGGCCCTGTCGTCTTCGGCCGCGCCTGCCGCCGCCGGCGGTTCGGCCGACGGCGCCGCGCTGGGCCTGTTGCCGTGGCCCAAGGTCGACTTCACCAAGTTCGGTCCGGTCGAAGCCAAGCCCTTGTCGCGCATCAAGAAGATTTCCGGCGCGAACCTGCACCGCAACTGGGTCATGATCCCGCACGTCACCAACAATGACGAAGCCGACATCACCGACCTGGAAGCGCTGCGCGTCACGCTGAACAAGGAAAACGAGAAGTCGGGCATCAAGGTCACGATGCTGGCCTTCCTGATCAAGGCCGTGGTTGCGGCCCTGAAGAAATTCCCCGAGTTCAACGCCTCGCTGGATGGCGACAACCTGGTGCTCAAGCAGTACTACCACATCGGTTTCGCCGCCGACACGCCCAACGGGCTGGTGGTGCCGGTGATCCGCGATGCCGACAAGAAGGGCATTTTGCAGATCGCCCAGGAAATGACCGACCTGTCCAAGAAAGCGCGCGACGGCAAGATCTCGCCCGCCGACATGCAGGGCGGCTGCTTCTCGATCTCGTCGCTGGGCGGCATTGGCGGCACCTCGTTCACGCCGATCATCAACGCGCCCGAAGTGGCCATCCTGGGCGTGTCGCGTTCGTCGCACAAGCCGGTCTGGGACGGCAAGCAGTTCGTGCCGCGCCTGATCGTGCCGCTGTCGCTGTCGTACGACCACCGCGTCATCGACGGCGCCGCCGCTGCCCGCTTCAACGCCTATCTGGGCGCCTTGCTGGCCGACTTCCGCCGCATCGCGCTGTAAACGGGGAGCCCTATGAGCAATACCGTTCAAATCAAAGTGCCGGACATCGGTGACTTCAAGGAAGTCGAAGTCATCGAAGTGCTGGTCGCCGTGGGCGATACGATCAAGGCCGAGCAAAGCCTGATCACCGTCGAATCCGACAAGGCCTCGATGGAAATCCCGGCCTCGCAGGGTGGCGTGGTCAAGTCGATCGCCGTGAAGGTGGGCGACAAGGTCGCCGAGGGCGCCGTGGTGCTCGAGGTCGAAGCCTCGGACGCCGCTGCCGCGCCGGCCGCCAAGGCCGACGCGCCCAAGGCAGAGGCTCCGAAAGCCGACGCGAAAGCCGAGGCCCCCAAGGCTGCCGCACCGGCTCCCGCTGCCGCCAGCTTCAAGGGTTCGGCCGATTCCGAATGCGACGTGCTGGTGCTGGGCGCCGGCCCCGGCGGCTATTCGGCCGCCTTCCGCGCCGCCGACCTGGGCCTGTCCGTGGTGCTGGTCGAGCGCTATTCGACGCTGGGCGGCGTGTGCCTGAACGTAGGCTGCATTCCGTCCAAGGCGCTGCTGCACAACGCCGCCATCATCGACGAAGCGCGCGAGCTGGCGGCCCACGGCATCAGCTTCGGCGAGCCCAAGATCGACCTGGACAAGCTGCGCGGCTACAAGGACAGCGTGGTCGCCAAGCTGACCGGCGGCCTGGCCGGCATGGCCAAGGCGCGCAAGGTCACCGTGGTGACGGGCGTGGGCGAGTTTGCCGACGCCAACCACCTGGCGGTCAAGGGCGCCGACGGCAAGTCGCAGACCATCCGCTTCAAGCAGGCCATCATCGCCGCCGGCAGCCAGTCGGTGAAGCTGCCGTTCCTGCCCGCCGACGAGCGCATCGTCGATTCCACCGGCGCCTTGCTGCTGCGTGAAATCCCCAAGAAGATGCTGATCATCGGTGGCGGCATCATCGGCCTGGAAATGGGCACGGTGTATTCCACGCTGGGCGCGCGCCTGGACGTCGTGGAAATGCTGGACGGCCTGATGCAGGGCGCCGACCGCGACCTGGTCAAGGTCTGGCAGAAAAAGAACGTCGGCCGTTTCGACAACATCATGCTCAAGACCAAGACGGTCGGCGCAGAGGCCAAGAAAGACGGCATCTACGTCACCTTCGAAGGCGAGGGCGCGCCGAAAGAGCCGCAGCGCTACGACCTGGTGCTGCAGGCCGTGGGCCGCAGCCCCAACGGCAAGAAGATCGGCGCCGACAAGGCGGGCATCGCGGTGACCGACCGCGGCTTCATCGAAGTCGACCGCCAGATGCGCACCAACGTGCCGCACATCTTCGCCATCGGCGACATCGTCGGCCAGCCCATGCTGGCGCACAAGGCTGTGCATGAAGGCCACGTGGCGGCCGAAGCCGCCGCCGGCCAGAAGTCGTTCTTCGACGCCCGCGTGATTCCGTCGGTGGCCTACACCGATCCGGAAGTGGCGTGGGTCGGCCTGACCGAAGACGAAGCCAAGAAGCAGGGCATCAAGGTCGAGAAGGGCGTGTTCCCGTGGGCCGCCTCGGGCCGCGCCATCGCCAACGGCCGCGACGAAGGCTTCACCAAGCTGCTGTTCGACGCCGAGTCGCATCGCATCCTGGGCGGCGGCATCGTGGGTACCCACGCCGGCGACCTGATCAGCGAAGTGGCGCTGGCCGTGGAAATGGGCGCCGACGTCATCGACATCGCCAAGACCATCCACCCGCACCCGACGCTGGGTGAATCGGTGGGCATGGCGGCCGAAGTGGCCGAAGGCGTCTGCACCGACCTGCCTCCCATGAAGAAGAAGTAAGCCGCGGCGTGTGCCGGACTCCGGTCCGGCTTGGCCAAGGCCACGCAGCCCGATGGGGATCTTCCCCCGTCGGGCTGTTTTCATTGGGACGTTTTTCTGGATAATCCATCCCGCCGCAGCGGGCTGATTCCGGCGGGGCAGCTGCCTAGAATCGAATCTCCCCTTACCGATGCAGGAGAGTTTCCATGGCAGACCATTCCATCAAAGGCAAAGTCGCGCTGATCGCCGGCGGCGCCAAGAACCTGGGCGGTCTGATCGCCCGCGACCTGGCCCGGCAAGGCGCCCGCGCCGTCGTCATCCACTACAACAGCGCCGCGTCCAAGCCGGACGCCGACGCCACGGTGGCCGCCATCGAGGCCGCCGGGGCCAAGGCGGTGGCGTTGCAGGCCGACCTGAGCACGGCGGGCGCCGTCGAAAAGCTGTTTGCCGATGCCGTGGCCGCGGTGGGCCGCCCCGACATCGCCATCAACACGGTCGGCAAGGTGCTCAAGAAGCCGCTGGCCGAGATCAGCGAAGCCGAGTACGACGAGATGGCCGCCGTCAACGCCAAGTCGGCGTTCTTCTTCCTGAAAGAGGCGGGCCGTCATGTGAATGACAACGGCAAGGTCTGCACCCTGGTGACCTCCCTGCTGGGCGCCTTCACCCCGTTCTACGCGGCTTATGCCGGCAGCAAGGCGCCGGTCGAGCATTACACCCGCGCCGCCGCCAAGGAGTTCGGCGCCCGCGGCATCTCGGTGACGGCGGTGGGCCCGGGCCCGATGGACACGCCATTCTTCTATCCGGCAGAAGGCGCCGATGCGGTGGCGTACCACAAGACCGCGGCCGCGCTGTCGCCGTTTTCCAAGACCGGCCTGACCGACATCGAAGACGTGGTGCCGTTCATCCGCCACCTGGTCAGCGACGGCTGGTGGATCACGGGGCAGACCATCCTGATCAACGGCGGCTACACCACGAAGTAGGCGATCGGCGGGCCTGCCGGGCCCACGGCTATCCCAAGGCGTCAGGCAGGCGGTCGGGATCGGCGGGCGGTCGCCCTGGCTGGCCGTGTTGGCCAAGGCGGGCGGTTGCGATGGCAGGCAGACCCGCTATGCTGGCACCGGCGGCACCGTGCCGCCACGCCACGCCGGGACAGGAATGGACAGATTCGAACAGTATCGCGTCTTCGCGCAGGTGGCCGAGATGGGCAGTTTCATCAAGGCCGCCAATGCGCTGGAACTGCCGCGCGCCTCCGTATCGGCGGCCATCCAGCAATTGGAAACCCAGGTGGGCGTGCGGCTGCTGCACCGGACCACGCGCCAGGTGCGCGTGACCGCCGACGGCGCCCAGTTGCTGGAACGCCTGCGGCCGCTGCTGGCCGAGGTGGAAGAGATCGACCACCTGTTCCAGCAGAGCGCGCGCCAGGTGGCCGGACGCCTGAACGTGGACGTGCCCAGCCGCATCGCCCGGCGACTGGTGGCCCCGGCGCTGCCGGGGCTGCTGCGCCGCCATCCCCGCTTGCAGCTGGCGCTGGGGTCCAGCGACCGTGCCATCGACCTGATTCAGGAGGGCGTCGACTGCGCGGTGCGCATCGGCGCGCTGCATGACAGCAGCCTGGTGTCGCGGCCGCTGGGACAAATTGCGCTGATCAACTGCGCCAGCCCGGCCTACTTGCGCGACCAGGGCGTGCCGCTCACGCCCGAGGACCTGGCGCAGGGACACTGGATGGTGGGCTATGCGTCGCCCACGACGGGCCGTGAACTGCCTTGGGAAATCGCGGCCGGGCAGGCCGTCGCGCTGCCCAGCCGCGTGGTGGTGAACAACGCCGAAAGCTATATCGCCTGCTGCCTGGCGGGCCTGGGGTTGATCCAGATCCCGCGCTTCGACGTGCAGCACCTGCTGGATGCGGGGGAATTGGTCGACGTCATGCCGGCCCACCGCGCGGCGGCCATGCCGGTGACGCTGCTGTATCCGCATCGGCGGCAGCGCTCACGCCGGTTGGCGGTATTTCTGGAATGGTTCGAGGAACTGATGCGCAAGCACCTGGACGCCTGAGGGCGGACGGGGTATGCGAGAGAGAAAGCCTGCGAGGCAGGCTGTAGGAAGGCGGGCTGCGCCTGTCGAGCGCGTGGGCGTCGCCGCGTGGCGGCGAGCGCGGCGGGTATTACGCCTGGGTGTTGATGCGCGTGCCCAGCGTGCCGTCGATGGCCACCACCGGCAGCGATTGCATCAGCGTGGCGACGGTGTCGGCTTGCGCGTTGATGGCTTTCTTGGTGACGCGCGCCTGGATTTCCGCCATCAGTTGCGCATCGCGCATGGCCAGGCCGGTGTTGACGGTGTTGTTGACGGAAAGATCCATGGCGGGGTGTCCTGGTGGCATGCATGCCGGGCGGGAGCCCGGAGAGTGGTTGAATTATCGCCCACTTGTCGTGGGCGAGGCAATGATCTGCCGCGTGATACGGCGTTGTTTTATTGCTGGGCGGGACATTCCTTGATGGCGCCCCAGCCTTGGTTCGGGCCGCAGTACTGCTTGCGTGCGGCCCAGGCGCAATCCGGACGCTCGAAAAAGCCCAGCGCCGCGCAGCGCCCCAATTCTGCCTTCAATGCGTCGACCCAGGCGTGCGGATTTTCGGCGGGGATTTCGGTGATGCGCAGCGTTGATTTCGGTGCGGCGGTGGAGGGGGCGGGAGGATTGGCCGCGGGGGTATCGGCAGCGGGCGTACCGGCAGCGGGCGTACCGGCAGCGGGCATACCGGCAGCGGGCATACCGGCTGCGGGCATACCGGCAGCGGGTATACCGGCAGCGGGCGCGGCATTGCCGGATGGGAAGGGCTTGCCTGCGTCGGGTGCCGCGCCAGCATCGGAAGGAGCCGTTTCGCTCGAACCGCCGGCCGTCGCGGTCGAGCCGCCGGGCGAGGTGGCAGGGGATGCCGGGTTGGGGGCTTGCATCCCTGCACCGGGCGGTGGCGCCAGCGGCACGCGTACCGGCCCGGCGGCGTTGACGCCGGAGCGCGCGGCGTTGGGCGTGCTCCACGACACCACCAGCAATACCAAGGCGCCGTAGATGGCCAGCGTGTACAGGACCGTCAGGGTGGCGTAGCCCACCCGTTTGCCGGTCATGGGACGTGCATCTTCCCGACCCAGCAGATTGCGCCATCCAACCAGGGCGGCGCCGGGCGCGCTGATCAGCCACCAGCCCAGGCGCTTGGCCGGGTTGGGGCGGGGCAGCGACGCCTGCACCTGTGCGGCCAGCAACGCTCGCAGCGCGCGGTTCTCTTCGCGCAGGCGCACCGTCTGCGCATCCTCCGGCTCCGCGTCGTGGGGATCCGTAGTGCTGTCGTGCTGCGTAGCGAGTGGATCGGGAGGCGTGGCGGTCATGTTGCGAAAGATATGGATACAAAAAGCGTGCGACGGCAATTATGCGGGAAGTGCCAAGGCAGGCAAATCACGAATAGCTGGGAAAAAGGGGGGCTTGGCGTTGATTCGCCGGGAGGAAGCGGGCGCGCTGGCGAAGCACAGCGAGGGCCTCGCACAAAAAACAAGCCGGCTTGCGCCGGCTTGGGTTGCGACCAGGTGCGAAGGCCCTGGTGCGAAGGCGGGTGGAGCAGGCCTTGCGGCCTGTCCGACCCCACCGTCGGACGTTGCGGCGTGATTAACGCAGCAGCGACAGAACGGTTTGCGGCACTTGGTTGGCTTGCGCCAGAACCGAGGTACCAGCCTGTTGCAGGATCTGAGCCTTGGACATGTTCGACACTTCCGTGGCGTAGTCCGCGTCTTGAATACGCGAGCGGGCCGACGACAGGTTGTTCACGATGTTGTTCAGGTTGGCAACGGTCGATTCCAGGCGGTTTTGCACAGCGCCCAGTTCGCCGGTCAGCTTGTCCAGCTTCGTGAAGGCAGCGTCCAGCGTCTTCAGCGGATCGACAGTCTTGTCGCCCTTGCTGGTCGTTTCGGTCGTCAGCTTGCCACCGCTGCTCACGTAGGCGGTCGAACCGACCTTCGGAGCGTAGGCGCCGATGCCCGTGCCGCTCTTGACCGTAGCCTTGCCCGTGTTGGGGTCAACGGTGTAGACGGTGTCGAACTTGCCACCAGCGACGCCGGTGTTTTGGGTGAAGTCACCCGCGTCGTCAACGTACGTGTCCGACGAAGTGCCGGTTGCAAACGTCAGCGTAGCACTGGTGATGCCCTTGCCCAGAACGACGGTACCTGCAGCAGCAGCCTTGAACTCGGCCAGCACAGCGTCCTTGCTCTTGGTGTCGGTGAACGACAGGTTGCCAGCGGTAGCGGTGCTGTTGTAGGTCTTGCCACCGATCGAGACGGAAGCGTCGCCTACGCCAGCCTGAGCAGCCTTGGCCAGCACAGACTTCAGGTCGGCAGCGGTGGCGGCGCCAGCGTTGTTGGTGGTCAATTCGCCAGCGGCGGACAGGTAGGCGTCCTTGCCACCGATCGTGACCTTGCCGGTCGCGTCCACTTCGAACGTCGTCGAGGCGGCGCCCTTGTTGGCGTAGGTACCGGTGACGGTGCCCGAAGCCGGGGTCAGGCTGGTCGCCAACGCGTCGGTACCGGCAGTGCCGACAGCCTTGTTGGTGAACGTGAAGTTGCCGTTGGCTGCGTCGTACGTGTACGAGTTGCCGCCGCCCACGTTGACTTGGTTGCCGCTTTCCAGCTTGGCGAACGCTTGGTCAGCGCTGACCTTGGCGAACTGGGTCGTCACCGTCCAGTCGTTGGCGGCGGCGCCGGTGCCGGCCTTGCCGCCAGCAGCTTGCAGATCGGACACGGTGGCGGTGCGGTTGTTCGTCACGCCCTTGCCGTTCACGTTGAAGCCGTCCAGACCCAGCGTCTTGACGCTGATTTCCGACAGGTTCAGGGTGATCGTTTCGCCGTCGTTGGCGCCGACTTGCAGCGTCAGCGGCTTGGCGTTGCCCGACAGAACCTTCACGCCGTTGAAGTCGGTTTGTTCGGAGATGCGGTTGATGTCGTCCAAGCGTTGCTTGATTTCATCTTGCATCGAGTTCAACTGCTCTTGCGAGTAGTTGCCGTTGCCGGCTTGCACCGACAGTTCGCGAACGCGCTGCAGGTGGGTGTTGATTTCGGAGGCGGCGCCTTCCGTCGTCTGGGCCAGCGAGATGCCGTCGTTGGCGTTGCGGGCGGCTTGGGTCAGACCCTTGACGTTGGCGGTGAAGCGGTTGGCAATGGCCATACCGGCGGCGTCATCCTTGGCGCTGTTGATGCGCAGGCCGGACGACAGACGCTCGATGGCGGTACCCAGGGCGGATTGGGACTTGTTCAGGTTGTTCTGGGCAACCAGCGACAAGTAGTTGGTATTGATAACTGCAGCCATGTTTAAGCTCCCAAGGAGAGAAAGGCTTCTTCAAACCGGGCAGCTGAGCCGCCCAACTGTAACGTGAAGAACTGACTTAGTTGCTTTCAAGTTCGTCCGTTGCCAGGATTACGGCATTGCCAAATCAATCTTTAGGGCTAATTCGCGAAAGTCGTACTTTTTTCCATTTCCGCCCGCTTATATCTAGAGACGCATTGAATATAAGGGGCGGAAACGAGGGGTTACATCAGCAGGCCGCCGACGCGCAGGGCGGACAGGATGCGGACCAGCAGGGCTTGCGCGACCGGATCGGCATTGCGAGCGCCTTTGAGTGCCAGACCGTCTGGGTGGGGGATATGACCGGACGTCAGGGCGTCGCGTAATTTCGTGCGCAGGTCCGCTTGGGTCAGCGTACCGTCCAGCAGGGTGGCGACATAGCGGGTGGCAGGATCCGCGCTTAGGTTTACCATCTGGTGCCAAAGGTTGGAGTGGCCGACCTGCAAGGGTTGCAGGCTGGCGGCCACGATCAATTCCCGGGCGGCTGCAATCAGAGTGGGTTTGGCAGGGCTGTTACTGTAGCCGACAGACTCACGGCGGTAACGTAGCGAACCGCAGTTCAGCAGCGTGACCAGATGTAATAGCGTGGCATGTTCCAGCTCGATGCCGGTGTGCGGCGATTTTTCGCCGACAATGGCGCAAGCCTCATTGAACGTGACGGGCGCCGGCCAGGTCTTCTGCAACGCTTCAATCAGCGCCACCAACGAGGCATCCTGTGTCGCCAAGCCTGTGTTGGACGGTGTGCGGAAATGTCGTTGCCCGGGGTTGGTCTGGTCGCGCTCGGTATCCGCGACCAATTGCCCGGCGAAATACATCGAGCTGAAAAGATTGGCTTCCGGACGTTCCTGGATCTGTCCCGCGCGCTCGGCATGTACCAGTAGGCTTTGGCGGAATTGCCTGCCCACCGCAAAATCCAGGTACTGCTCGCGCATAGTGCGGTCGGCATCGGCTGACACGGACGAGAGCATCGCCGCCGTGGCTGTTCCGTAGTTGGTGGGAAATGATCCCTCCGGCTGGGCTTCGCTGACATACGCGAGGCCGGCGTGCTGAATGGTGGCGGCGAATTCCAAGAAATAGCAGGGTGAGTTGATTGTTTCCAGGAATTCGTGAAACAAATAATGGTCGGCTTGCTGGCTGAGCCGATTGGCAGTTTGCCGAAGGGCTTCGCGCATGGGGTTGCTTGGCGCAAGGCCATATTCCATCAGCCCTAACATTTCCCTGGCCTTCTTCAGCTTTTCCGCTGCCGTCGTGGCAGAAAAACTGTTCAGCTGCATGGCGTCTCGCATCACGTCCGAGGCTTTCCAGCCTGGGTACGTGTTGTAGCTGACGTACGCGATGCCTTCTGGGGCGAGGTTGTCGCGGCAGACGCGCATGATGGCGTCGCGCACTCCCGGCGGAACCCAGCTGAACACCCCGTGGCAGATGATGTAGTCGAACTTGCCCAGGCTGTCGTCGATGTCCGTGATGCTCATGGCGCGCAAGTCCAGATTGCGTAGGCCCAGCTGTTGCACCAGCGACTTGCCTGCCGAGATCTGTTCCGGCGACAAGTCCACGCCGATGACTTCCGCGTCCGGGTGAGCTGCTGCGAAAGGTATCAGGTTGCCGCCGGCGGCGCAGCCCAATTCCAGCACGCGGGCCTTGTCCAGCGGCGCCGAGTCCAACCCGTATAGGTGCGACACCGCGCGCATATGGCCCGGTGCGCTCTGCATGAAGGCGTGGGATAGGTAAGGGGTCTCGTCGTAGGTATCTGATATCGCCTGATTAAGCAGATCGGGTTCAGTCATCTCGGGATCCATGTCGGGGCAACCGCAATCTTGGCTGTCTTGCGTTGCATAGAGGTTCAAAGGCTGGGGAACAGGCTACCAGCGGGCGCGTTGCCAGGAAGGCTTGAAAAAAGGCGAAAAATACCGGGGTTTTGACTTGCAGGTGCGGTGCCGCCTGCCGCGCCTAGATGATCTGCGCGATCTGCCCTTCCTGGGGCAAATCCTGCCAGGCCTGCTCGCGCAGCTTGGCGCGGATGCGGGCGGTGGCCTGCGAGCGCAGCTGGCAGACGCGGGCCTCGGTCACGTTCATGATCGCGCCGATTTCCTTCAGGTTCAGGCCTTGCTCGTAGCACAGCGACAAGAGCAGCTTTTCGCGGTCGGGCAGGCTGTCGATGGCGTGGATCAGGGCCTGGCGGAAATCGCCGGCCAGGAGGGAATCCAGCGGATTGCCGCCGGCCGAGCCGTGGTTGAGCGTGGCGGTCCAGTCGGTCTGGCCGGAGGCCGCGTCGGGCTCGGTGGCGAAATCTTCGTAATGCACGATCTGCACGCCCTGGGCGTCGTGCAGCAGCGTCTGGTATTCGTTCAGCGGCATGTCCAGCTGCTGCGCGATCTCGGCCTCGGTGGGGGCGCGCATCAGGCGCTGTTCCAGCTGCTGGATGGCCTGTTCGATCTTGCGGGCCTTGGCGCGCACGCTGCGCGGCAGCCAGTCCTGTCCGCGCAGCTCATCGAGCATGGCGCCGCGGATGCGGGTGGTGGCGTAGGTTTCGAACTGGGCGTCAGCCGTTTCCTGGTAACGCCGCACGGCGTCCAGCAGGCCGATCATGCCGGCTTGGATCAGGTCGTCCAGTTCGACGCTGGCCGGCAGCCGGGCGAGCAATTGCAGGGCCAGCTTCCGCACTAGCGGGGCATATTCGACCAAGCTGTCATCTGCGTGGGGCATTGCGGGAATGTCGGGCGGTGTCCATCGTGACGCGTCGTCGGTTGTTGTCAATTTGCGACATTGTCGACAAACGCGCGGCTGCGATAAAGCTAGCAAGATTCTGTGATCGGCAAGGTGTCATTGTCGGCAAATGTCGTTATTTCATTCCTTAAAGCACGCAACGTTTTGAATGCTTATTTGGCAAATTGACGTAGATTTGTCAGGGATTTCTATGTCAAGGTGTATCGAAACGCCCGAGTTGCGCAATATCAACAAAGATTTGTCATATAAGTCATAGAAAATGACATGACCTGTGGTAAATTTTACTTAAATTGCGAACAAATGATACATTTCGCATTAAAACAGGATGCAGCGGGCAGGGCGCAACAGTGTTGCGAATTGTCCTTGGTTATCAAGCCCCTTCGGTGGGATAGGGAATAGGGAGTCGGGCGTGCAACAAGTCGAAAATTCTTTGCTGGCAGATATTCGCGAAGTGAATCTGTCTTATTTACTGCTCGCACAGCGCATGCTGCGCGATGACTATGCTGCATCGATGTTCCGCTTGGGTTTCAGCAACGAAGTTGCCGATATCCTGATGCGTCTTTCTCCGGCTCAGCTGGTGAAGCTGGCCAGCTCCAGCTCGCTGCTGTGCCGTTTCCGTTTCGACGACTACAGCCTGCTGTCCGCCCTGACGCACGACGTGCTGGGCGGCGCGCTGCAACAGGCGCACGCGACGATCCTGCTGGCCAAGCAACCTGTTGAAGAACTGGCCTGACGGCCTGTCGACCCCACTGGGACACGTGTAATGGCCACCAAGAGCGTTTCGCAGGAAGCGGATGACATTCTGCTTGCCAGCTCCATGATCACTTTGGGGGCGCGGCTGCAGGTGCTGGAGGCTGAAACCAGCCTGAGCCACGACCGCCTGGCACGCCTGTACCGCGAAATACGCGGCTGCTCGCCACCGAAGGGCATGCTGCCGTTTTCGGTTGACTGGTTCATGACCTGGTTGCCGAATATTCATTCGTCGCTCTTCTACAACGTGTATTCGTTCCTGAATTCGCGTACCAGCAGCAAAGGCATCCGCGCCATCATCGACGCGTACCGCCTGTACCTCGAAAACGCCGGCGTGGACAGCGCCGAATCCGCCGAACCCGTGCTGAGCTTTACCCGCGCGTGGATGCTGGTGCGCTTTTTCGACAGCGGCATGCTGCAGCTGTCCGCCTGCCGCCAGTGCGGCGGCCATTTCATTGCGCACGCCCATGATCCGCAGTCGGATTTCGTGTGCGCGATCTGCCGTCCGCCACCCCGGGCGGGCAAGACCCGCGCCGCGGCCAAGGCGCGCGCCGGCAGCCGTCCCGCACCCGCCGTGGACGCCGCCCGCTCCTGAGCGGCGTTTCCAAATACATCAAAAGCCCTGGAAAACTCCCCGTAACCCGCCTTTTTGGGTCGGGGGGAACAGGGGATCATTGACGCCGGTTTTAGACTTCGTTGGCAGGGGCCTGATGTGTTGATTGTTATCGGTTTTCTCGTGGTGATCGTGTCGGTCGTCGGCAGCTTCATAGCGCTGGGCGGCCACTTGGGCGCGCTTTACCAGCCGTTCGAACTCACGCTGATCTTTGGCGCCGCCTTCGGCGCCTTCCTGGCCAGCAACAGCAAGAAGTCCTTGATGCTGGTCAAGAACGCGCTGCCCGACATGCTGAAAAGCTCGCGCTACGGCAAGGACGTCTACATGGAGCTGATGGCGCTCCTGTACGTGCTGCTGAACAAGGCGCGGCGCGAAGGCCTGATGGCCATCGAATCGCATATCGAGGATCCGGCCTCCAGCCCGATCTTCAGTGAATACCCGCGTATCGCCAAAGACGCCAAGCTCATGGAGTTCATCACGGACTACCTGCGCATCATGATCAGCGGCAACATGAGCTCGTTCGAAATCGAAACGCTCATGGACGAGGAAATCGAGACCTACCGCCACGAGCGCGAAGTGCCTGCCAATGCGCTCAAGCAGATGGCCGACGGGCTGCCGGCCTTCGGCATCGTGGCCGCGGTGCTGGGCGTGATCAAGGCGCTGGCCGCCGTGGACCAGCCGCCCGCCATCCTGGGCGACCTGATTTCCAAGGCCATGGTCGGCACCTTCCTGGGTATTTTGCTGGCCTACGGCTTTGTCGGCCCGATGGCCTCGCGCGTCGAACGTCGTTCGGACGAAGCCATGAAAGTGCTGGAATGCATCAAGACCACGCTGCTGGCCAGCATGAACGGCTACCCGCCGCAGCTGGCGGTGGAATTCGGCCGCAAGGTGCTGTTCTCGTCCGTGCGTCCGACCTTCGGTGAGCTGGAAGAGCACGTCCGGCAGACCAAGTCGACCGCCAAGGCCTGACGGAGCGGGCCATGAGCACGGTAAACAACCACCGTGTGGTGATTCGCCGCAAGAAGGTCCACGGCGGCGGACACCACGGCGGCAGCTGGAAGATCGCCTACGCCGACTTCATCACGGCGATGATGGCGTTTTTCCTGGTGATGTGGCTGATCAGCATCGTGCCGCGCGAAGAACTGAAGGGCATCGCGGAGTACTTCCGCATGCCGCTGCGCGTGGCATTGACGGGCGGCCCCAGCAGCTCGGCCGAGACCAGCGCGGTGCCCGGCGGCGGGCGCGATCCCCTGCGCAACGACGGCGATGTGCGCCGCGCCCAGGGCAACCGGGTCGAGGCCCAGCCCATGGGCGACGCCGAGCGGCGCGACCAGCACCGCCTGGAAAACCTCAAGAAGCGCCTGGAAAACGTCATCGAGAACAGCCCGGTCCTGAAGAGTTTCCGGCCCCAGCTGCTGATCGACCTGACCACCGAAGGCCTGCGCATCCAGATCATCGACAACCAGAACCGCCCGATGTTCGCGACGGGGCGTGCCGAAGTGCAGCCCTACATGCGCGACATCCTGCGTGAATTGGGGCCGGTTCTGAACGAGCTGCCCAACAAGGTCAGCATCTCCGGCCATACCGACGCGTCGCAGTACGCCCGCGGCGAGCGCGCCTACAGCAATTGGGAGCTGTCGGCCGACCGCGCCAACGCCTCGCGGCAGGAATTGGTGGCCGGCGGCATGAACGAAAGCAAGGTCATGCGCATCCAGGGTCTGTCTTCCAGCATGAGCCTGGTTAAAGATGATCCGTATGCGGCCGTTAATAGACGTATCAGCCTAGTGGTGCTCAACCAGAGCACCCAGCGGCGCATCGAAAACGAGAACGCCGCCGCAGCGGACGTGAGCGCCAAGGATGCCCGCGAGGTTGGAACGGCCGTGGAGGCGGTGCAAGCCGCCGCCCAGGCCACGACGGCAACCAAGCAGGGCGAAACGGCGGCAACGCCGCAAGCTGAAGGGGCTCGATAGCAATGGCGGCAACGATTCTGGTGGCGGACGATTCGGCGACGATGAGAATGATCGTGCAGGCGACGCTGACGGGCGCGGGGTGGAAGGTGCTGACGGCCGGCAACGGCCAGGAAGCGCTGGAGATGGCTAGGCGCCATCCGGTGGATCTGGTGGTCAGCGACTGGAACATGCCCGTGATGGGCGGCCTGGAGCTGATCCAGGGTTTGCGTGAGCAGGACCAGTACCTGGATGTGCCGGTGCTGGTGCTGACCACCGAAGACGATGTGGATAGCAAGATGGCCGCTCGGGATCTGGGCGTTTGTGGCTGGCTTTCCAAGCCGGTCGACCCCGATGTGCTGGTGGAATTGGCGTCCGAATTGCTCGATGAGCAGTCCGGCGCGTAAGCAGGTTCATTTATGAAGGCGTACGGGTCATGAGTTCTGGTTTGGATCTCAGTCAGTTTTACGAGACCTTTTTCGACGAAGCAGACGAACTGCTCGCGCAAATGGAGCAGCTTCTGCTCGAGCTCGACGTGGGCGCGCCCGACATCGAGCAGCTCAATGCCATTTTCCGCGCGGCCCACTCGATCAAGGGCGGCGCGGCCACGTTCGGCTGCTTCACGCAGCTGGCGGGCACGACCCATCTGCTGGAAAACCTTCTGGACGCGATCCGCCGCGGCGAAATGGCGCTGCGCACGGACATGATTGATATTTTCTTGGAAACGAAAGACGTGCTCAAAAGCCAACTGGATGCCTACCGGGCCTCCGAAGAGCCCGATGACGCCGTGTTTGAGCGTATCTGCGCGGTCTTGAGGCAGCTCGCCCTGGAGCACAAGGACCCCGCCGCCGCGGCGCCCGCTCCGGCCCCTGTTGCGGCACCCGTTGCGGCGCCTGTCGTGGCGCCCGCGCCGGTGCAGGCCGCGCCTGAACCGGTGGCCGAGGTGGCCGCGCCCGCCGACACGGCCGGACTGCCGCTGCGCGTGCGCATCACCAAGGTATCCGACAAGGACGCCGAGTCGTTGCTGGAAGAAATGGGCAACCTGGGCCAGGTCAAGGCCAGCGAGCGCGCCAATGGCGTGCTGACCGTGTGGGTGGACAGCACCTGCACGCCGGACGATATCGAAGCGGTGTGCTGCTTCATCGTCGATGCCGACCAACTGAACATTGCCCGTGAAGCCGCGCCCGCCGCGGCAGCGCCGGCGGTGGCCGAGCCGGTCGTGGCCGCCCCGGTGGCCGCGGCCCCGGTCGAGGCGCCGCCCGCTGCGGCTGCGCCGGCCATGGCGGAATCCGCCGCGGCGGCCGAAGCCATCTCGCAGGCCGCGCGCACCAGCCGCGCCGCCGCGCCGGCCCATGCCGACAAGGAATCGACGTCGATTCGCGTGGGCGTGGAAAAAGTCGACCAGGTGATCAACCTGGTGGGCGAACTGGTCATCACCCAGGCGATGCTGGCGCAGACCGCGTCCACGCTGGACCCGGTGCTGCACGATCGCCTGCTCAACGGCATGGAACAGCTCGAGCGCAACGCGCGCGACCTGCAGGAAGCCGTGATGTCCATCCGCATGATGCCGATGGACTACGTGTTCAGCCGCTTCCCGCGCCTGGTGCGCGACATTGCCGGCAAGATGGGCAAGCAGATCGAACTGCAGACCTACGGCCGCGCGACCGAACTGGACAAGAGCCTGATCGAACGCATCATCGATCCGCTGACCCACCTGGTGCGCAACAGCCTGGACCACGGCATCGAGACGCCTGAAAAGCGCGTCGCCGCGGGCAAGGACCCGGTGGGCCAGCTGGTGCTGTCGGCCCAGCATAACGGCGGCAACATCGTCATCGAAGTCAGCGACGACGGCGCCGGCCTGAACCGCGAGAAGATCCTGAAGAAGGCCATGGCCCAGGGCCTGCCGGTCAACGAGAATTCGCCGGACGACGAAATCTGGCAGCTGATTTTCGCGCCCGGTTTCTCTACCGCCGAAAAGGTCACCGATATCTCGGGCCGCGGCGTGGGCATGGACGTGGTGCGACGCAACATCCAGGACATGGGCGGCCACGTGCAGCTGTCGTGCGAGCCGGGCAATGGCACCACCACGCGCATCGTGCTGCCGCTGACGCTGGCGATCCTGGACGGCATGTCGGTGCGGGTGGGCGAAGAGACCTTCATCCTGCCGCTGAACCACGTGACCGAATCGCTGCAGCCGACCAACGACCAGATCTATTCCGTGGCCGGCAACGAGCGCGTGATGCACGTGCGCGGCGAATACCTGCCGCTGGTGGAAATGCACCGCGTGTTCTCGGTCAGCGAAGCCCAGACCGACCCGACGCAGGCCATCGCGGTCATCATGCAGGCCGAAGACCGTCGTTTCGCGCTGCTGGTGGATCACCTGATCGGCCAGCACCAGGTGGTGGTCAAGAACCTGGAATCGAATTACCGCAAGGTCCCCGGCATCTCCGCCGCCACCATCCTGGGCGATGGCAGCGTGGCGTTGATCGTCGACGTATTTGCGCTTGCGCGCGCCAACCGTGAGCGTTGGTCGCAGCCCGAAGCCATTCTGAATTGATGGAGAAATAGCCCCATGGCAGCCAAACCGCAAGCGCAAGCCGCGCGCAATGAAGATGTCGGCAACGAGTTCCTGGTGTTTACGCTGGGCGACGAAGAGTACGGCATCGACATCCTGAAGGTGCAGGAAATCCGCGGCTACGACGCCGACACGGTGACCCGCATCGCCAACGTTCCGCCCTTCATCAAGGGCGTGACCAACCTGCGCGGCATCATCGTGCCGATCGTCGACCTGCGCATCAAGTTCAACCTGGGCAGCGTCGAATACAACGAGCAGACCGTCGTCATCATCCTGAACCTGGATCGCCGCGTCGTCGGCATCGTGGTCGACGGCGTGTCGGACGTGCTGATGCTGAACGCCGGCCAGATCCGTCCGGCCCCGGAGTTCGGCGCCACGCTGTCCACCGAGTACCTGACGGGCCTGGGCACGGTGGACGAACGCATGCTGATCCTGGTCGACATCGAAAAGATGATGACCAGCGACGAAATGGCATTGGTGGAGAAGGCCGCCTCCTGATCGGAGCGGTCGGAATCCAGTGAGATGAGCGCGCCATATTGAACCAATATGGCGCTTTCCTTAACGATTGCAGTCAGGAGTGGTTCTTGTGATGCGCAAGTTTTTCGCGAACATGACGATACGCAGCAGCCTGTTGTGGGTGCTGGCGTTCTTCTCATTCATGTTGGTGATTGGAGCGGCGCTCGGCGTACTGTCGCTGCGCATCAGCAATGGCACCCTGGCGGAAATCAAGCAATCGCAGGAACTGGACGACGCGGTGGGCCGCGTCGTGTCCAGCTATAAAGATACGCTGAACGGCCTGGGCCGTTCGGCTGCGGCCAATTACGCCGACATCGTGCGCAGCGTGGGCCAGCCCACGCTGTTGGCGCAAGGTCTGTCCAGCGAGGCCGCCGGCCTGCTGGAGCGCGCCAAGGCGTCGATGAACAAGGGCCAGGCCGAGTTCGATTTCTTCAAGACCCTGCCCAAGCCGGCCGAAGCAGCCGAGTCGCTCAAGGAAGTCGAGGACGCCTACACCGCGCTGGTGCAGCAAGGCCTCACGCCGCTGGCCGCCGCGCTGGAAAAGGCCGACATGCCGGCCTACCAGGCGCAGGTGCAGAAGGTGCAGGACGCGCTGGAAGGGCGTTTTGCCCGCGCCGTGGAAGGCTTTGATTTCTGGCGTGCCAGCAAGATGCTGGATGCGCACGAGGTCGCGCAGGTGCGTTACCAGTTCGTGCTGATGGCCGTCAGCGCCGGCGGCGTGATCGCCGCGCTGCTGGTGTTTGCCACCTATGTGTTCCTGCGCCGCCGCGTGTTGCAGCCGCTCAAGGAAGCCGGCCACCATTTCGATCGCATTGCCGGCGGCGACCTGACCGCCCGCGTGGAGGCGCGCAATACGAATGAAATCGGCCAGCTGTTTGCCGCGCTCAAGCGCATGCAGGAAAGCCTGACCCGCACCGTGGCGTCGGTACGCCGCGGGGTGGACGAGATCAACGTCGGTTCGCACGAGATCGCGGCCGGCAATACGGACCTGTCCAGCCGCACCGAGCAGCAGGCGGCCTCGCTGGAAGAGACCGCGGCATCGATGGAAGAGCTGGCCTCGACCGTGAAGCAGAATGCCGACAACGCGCGCCAGGCCAATCAACTGGCGGCCAGCGCGTCGGACGTGGCCGAGCGCGGCGGCTCCGCCGTGGCCGAAGTGGTCAACACGATGCATGGCATTTCGGCCAGCTCGCGCAAGATCTCGGAAATCGTCTCGGTCATTGACGGCATTGCGTTCCAGACCAACATCCTGGCGCTGAACGCGGCGGTGGAAGCCGCGCGTGCCGGCGAGCAGGGCAAGGGCTTTGCGGTGGTGGCGGGCGAAGTGCGCTCGCTGGCCCAGCGCAGCGCGCAGGCGGCCAAGGAAATCAAGGGCCTGATCGAGGACTCGGTGACCAAGGTGGGCGCGGGTTCGCAACAGGTGGAACGTGCGGGCGCGACGATGCAGGAAATCGTGTCGTCCGTGAAGCGCGTGACCGACATCATGGGCGAGATCTCGGCGGCCTCCGAAGAACAATCCAGCGGCATCGACCAGGTGAACCGCGCGGTCTCGCAGATGGACGAAGTGACGCAGCAGAACGCGGCGCTGGTGGAAGAAGCCGCAGCCGCGGCCGGCTCGCTGCAGGAACAGGCCCAGCGCCTGGCTGAAGCGGTGGCCGTGTTCAAGATCAATGCGGGTGAAGTGATTGAAGTGCCGGCGCACCGGCTGTCCTCGGGCCGCGCGGCCCAGGACGATTCGCGATTGCAAGCGCCTGACGCGCTTGCCCTGGGACATTGAGGGCAGTGGTGGCGACAGCAGCAAACCCGGCACCGTCCATTTCGGTGGACCGCCAATTCGATTTTCGCGACGCGGACTTTACCCGCGTGCGCAAGATGATCCACGCGCGCGCCGGCATTTCGCTGGGCACGCACAAGCGCGAAATGGTCTACAGCCGACTGGCGCGGCGCCTGCGGGCGCTGGGCCGGCAGGATTTCGGCAGCTACCTGGACCAGCTTGAAAACGAGCCCGACGCGGCCGAATGGGAAGATTTCGTCAATGCGTTGACGACCAACCTGACGGCGTTTTTCCGCGAATCGCATCACTTCCCGATCCTGGCCGATTTTGCGCAAAAGCGCGGCGGTCCGGTGTCGGTGTGGTGCTGTGCGGCGTCGACCGGCGAAGAACCGTATTCCATCGCCATCACCCTGGCCGAGGCGCTGGGCCCCCGAGCCAGCGGTTCGACGGTGCTGGCGACCGATATCGACACCAACGTACTGAACCGCGCCCGCACGGCGGTCTATCCGGCCGAACGCGTGGCCAAGATGGAAGAAAGCCGCCTCAAGCGCTTTTTCCTGAAGGGCCGCGGCGCCAACGCCGGCCAGGTGCGGGTGCGGCCCGAGATCGCCGACATGGTGCGCTACGAGACCTTGAACCTGCTGGCGCCGTCCTGGCCGATCAGCGAGAAGTTCGATGTGATCTTCTGCCGCAACGTGATGATCTATTTCGATAAACCGACCCAGGCAAAGATACTCGAGCGTTTTGTTCCGCTGCTCAAGCCGGGCGGCCTGCTGTTCGCGGGCCACTCGGAGAACTTTACCTATATCAGCCGGGATTTCCGTCTGCGCGGGCAGACAGTCTACGAATGCGCGGGTCGGGCTTAGGGCTTACGCCAGACCGAGGCGGTAAAAACAATGCAGAAAATCAGAGTGTTATGTGTGGACGACTCCGCGCTGGTGCGGGGGCTGATGACCGAGATCATCAACAGCCAGCCGGACATGGAGGTCGTCGCGACCGCGCCGGATCCGTTGGTGGCGCGCGAGCTCATCAAGAAGCACAACCCGGACGTGTTGACGCTGGACGTGGAAATGCCCCGCATGGACGGGCTGGATTTCCTGGAAAAGCTGATGCGCCTGCGGCCGATGCCGGTCGTGATGGTGTCGTCGCTGACCGAACGCGGCGGCGAAATCACGCTGCGCGCCCTGGAACTGGGCGCCATCGACTTCGTCACCAAGCCCAAGCTGGGCATTCGCGACGGGCTGCTGGAATACACCGAACTGATCGCCGACAAGATCCGCGCGGCCTCGCGCGCCAAGCTGCGCGCGCCCAGCCCGCACGCGGCTGCGCCGGCACCGTCGCCGATGCTGCGCCGGCCGCTGTCCAGCTCGGAAAAGCTGGTCATCGTGGGCGCGTCCACGGGCGGCACGGAAGCCATTCGCGAGGTGCTGCAGCCCCTGCCGCCTGACAGCCCGGCCATTCTCATCACGCAGCACATGCCTGCCGGCTTCACCCGGTCGTTCGCGCAGCGTCTGGATGCCCTGTGCGCGGTGACGGTGCGCGAAGCCGTGCACGGCGAGCGGGTGCTGCCGGGCCACGTCTACCTGGCGCCGGGCGGCGATACGCACATGCGCCTGGGCCGCAGCGGCGCCAACTACGTGATCGAGCTGGAAGCCAGCGAACCCGTGAACCGCCATCGCCCGTCGGTGGACGTACTGTTTAATTCCGCCGCCGTGGCAGCGGGCAAGAACGCCATCGGCGTCATCCTGACCGGGATGGGCAAGGACGGAGCGGCCGGCATGCTGGCCATGCACCGCGCCGGCGCCCACACCATGGCGCAGGATGAAGCCAGTTGCGTGGTCTTCGGCATGCCCCGGGAGGCTATCGCGATAGGCGCGGCTGACGAAGTGGTGCCGCTGTCGGCGATGAGTGAGCGCATTCTGACTCGCCTGGGCGACCGGGGGCACCGCGTCTGACGCGGACGTCTCCCCGATCGGTCTCAAGCACATTTCTTTTGGAGTTGAAGATGGTAGACAAGGGCATCAAGATTCTGGTGGTGGATGACTTCCCCACCATGCGGCGGATCATCCGCAACCTGCTCAAAGAGCTGGGTTTCGAGAACGTGGACGAGGCCGAAGACGGCGCCATCGGCCTGGAGAAGCTGCGCAACGGTGGCTTCCAGTTCGTCGTGTCCGACTGGAACATGCCCAACCTGGATGGCCTGGAAATGCTCAAGCAGATCCGCGCCGATGCCTCCCTGGCTTCGCTGCCGGTGCTGATGGTGACGGCCGAGGCCAAGAAGGAAAACATCGTTGCGGCGGCCCAGGCCGGCGCCAACGGTTACGTGGTCAAGCCTTTCACCGCGGCGACGCTGGAAGAGAAGCTGGTCAAGATCTTCGAGAAAATTGGCGGCTGAGGTGCGTGAATGAGCACGACGCAGAATGTTGACCCGGCCGAATCCCCGGACCTGATCCACCGCATTGCCTCGCTGACCCGCATGCTGCGCGACAGCATGCGCGAGCTGGGCCTGGACCAGGCCATCAAGGACGCGGCCAACGCCATCCCCGATGCCCGCGACCGCCTGCGCTACGTGGCGCAGATGACCGAACAGGCCGCCAACCGCGTGCTGAACGCGACCGAGGCCGCCGGCCCGATCCAGGACGGCATGTCGCGTTCGGCCCAGGCGCTCGATAGCCGCTGGCAGCAATGGTATGACCAGCCGCTGGAATTGCCCGAGGCCCGCGAACTGGTCAAGGACACCCGCGCCTTCCTGCAGGACGTGCCCAAGCAGACGCAGCAGACCCAGTCCAAGCTGATGGAAATCATCATGGCGCAGGACTTCCAGGACCTGACCGGCCAGGTCATCATGCGCATGATGGACGTGGTCGGCGCGATCGAGCGCGAGCTGCTGCAGGTGCTGCTGGACAACGTGCCGCAAGAGCGCCGCGACGAGGCCAACAGCCTGCTCAACGGTCCGCAGGTCAGCCCGCAAGGCAAGACCGACGTCGTGACCAGCCAGGACCAGGTCGACGACCTGCTGGCCAGCCTGGGTTTCTGACCCCTGGGTCCGGCGGCGGCCGGGATGCCTGTCCCGTCCGCCGCGTTGCTTGACCAGGCATGGTCGTATTCCCTAAGAGTACGAAGCCGCACGCTTGGGTAGACTGCACAACCATAAGAATCGGGGCCAGCAGCAAGAGACAGGGCGCGCCCGCCGCGTCCAGGCAACGGATGCCCATAGAAGGCGATCCGGGCCGCACAAGGAGGTGCATCGTGGCCAGATCCGTATTCGCATTCGGAGGCATCTGGGGGTTATTGCGCCGGCTCAATCGCGGCCGCGCCGCGCTGTCCGACCGCCCGCTGTCCGTCAGTCCGGCCGCCTGGCCGTTGTACCGCTTTCTGTCCGGCATCCGCAGCCGCGTGGTGACGGTGCGGCAATCCAGCATCGAAATCGCCCTGAACACCGCCCGGACCCAGTTCCAGGCGGGCCGCTGCGCCGCGCTGGCGCAGGAACAGGCGCGCGCGGCCGAGGCGCTGGCCGCCAGCGGCGCGCAGATCGCGGCGTTGTCCGCGTCCACCTCGACCCACGCGCGCGAGATCGCGCAGGTCTCGGGACAGAACCTGCGGGCTGCCGAGCAGGCGCTGGCGGAATTGTCCGAGGTCAAGGAACGCGTCGACCGCATGACCCGCGAGATGGCGTCCTTCACGACCGTGGTCGAACAACTGACCGGCCGGGCCCGGTCGGTGGGGGACATCAGCAAGCTGATCAAGGACATTGCCCTGCAGACCCAGCTGCTGGCGCTGAACGCCGGCGTCGAGGCGGCGAGGGCGGGCGACGCCGGTCGCGGCTTCGCGGTGGTGGCCAGCGAAGTCGGCCGGCTGGCCGAGCGGGTCAATGCGGCGACCAGCGATATCGGCCGCCATACCGGCGAAATGCTGGAACAGGTGGATTCGACCCAGCGGCAGACCGGCCTGTTGCGCGAAGACGTGGACGCTTCGGGCGCGGTGCTGGACAAGACCCGCCAGGATTTCCAGCATTTCGTGCGCGACTTCGACAGCATGAATCGCCAGGTGGGCGAGGTGGTGCAGGCCATCGGCGAGGTCGACGCCACCAACCACGGCATGAGCCAGGACGTCAGCCGCATCGCGGCGCTGAGCGCCGACGTGCGCGAGCGGGTGGCCAGCATGTCCGGCGAAATCGACCGCATCCGGCGCCAGACCGAGAGCGTGCAGGAGGTGCTGTCGGACATGCGCACGGGCAATACGGCGTTCGACCGGCTGTCAGAGACGCTGGATGCCTTCCGGCTGGCGGCCATCCGGCTGCTCCAGCACGCGCGCGAGCGCGGACTGGACGTGTTCGACCGCCACTACCAGCGAATTGCGGGCAGCGAGCCGCCGCGCTATCACACGGCCTATGACCGCGGCATCGACGAGGCGCTGACGCGCCTGTTGGACAGCGTGCTGGAGGCGGTGCCGGGCGGCAGTTACACCTTGCTGGTGGACGGGCGGGGCTACGCGCCGGCCCACAACAGCCGTTATTCCCATGCGCCCAGCGGCGATCCGGCGCAGGACATCCTGCGGGTGCGCCACAAGCGGATCTTCGACGACCCGGTCGGGGCCCGGCTGGCGGCCAACACCGAAACCCTGCTGTTTCAGACCTATTCCCGCGATACCGGGGAGATCGTCAACGACATTTCGGTGCCCCTGTACCTGGACGGCGAGCACTGGGGCGCGGTCCGGATCGGGCTGGACTACATGCGCTTCCAGGCCGCCCTGGCGGCCGGTGAGCCCGGCCGTCACCCGCTGGCGGCGGCGGGCTGAGGAATAGCGCCGCTTTCCCCCCGTTTCTTGGCTTATCGCCAAATGGCCATGCCACCTAGAATCTCGGCGGGCAGCTCGTAATCCGTCAATCCGCGAGCCGCAACGACACCGCAGAGCATGGCCGAAGAAAGCGACCTCGAGAAATCCGAAGCCGCCTCTCCCAGGCGCCTGGAAAAGGCGCGCGAGGAGGGGCAGATTGCGCGTTCCCGGGAATTGGGCACGTTCATGATGCTGGCCGCCGGTGTCGCGGCCATCTGGATGGGCGGCGGTTCGCTTTATCGGGGACTGAGCGGGGTGCTGCGCGGCGGGCTGGCGTTCGACCAGCGCGTGGTGACCGACCCGGGCGTGATGGTCGAGCTGGCCGTGAACGGTTTTGGCCATGCGCTGATGGTGATCCTGCCGATCTTCGGCCTGCTGGCCGTGATTGCCGTGCTGTCCAGCGTGCTGCTGGGCGGGATCGTCATCTCGGGCAAGCCGCTGTCGCCGAATTTCTCCAAGCTGAGCCTGTTCGCCGGCCTCAAGCGAATGTTCTCGGCCCAGACGGTGGTCGAACTGGTCAAGGCGCTGGCCAAGGCCCTGCTGGTGGGCGGCGTGGCGGTGTGGATCATCTGGCGCTATCACGACGACATGCTGGGCCTGATGCACGTGGCCCCGACGGCGGCGCTGACCAAGGCGCTGACCCTGGTGGCGATGTGCTGCGCCTTCATCGTGGCCTCGCTGATGGTGATCGTGATGCTGGATGTGCCGTGGCAGATCTGGAGCCACCTGAAAAAGCTGCGCATGTCCAAGGAAGACGTGCGCCAGGAACACAAGGAAAGCGAGGGCGACCCCCACACCAAGGCCCGCATCCGCCAGCAGCAGCGCCAGGCCGCGCGCCGTCGGATGATGTCCGAAGTGCCCAACGCCGACGTGGTCGTGACCAACCCGACCCACTACGCGGTGGCGCTGAAGTACGAAGAAGACAAGAATGGCGCGCCGCGGGTGCTGGCCAAGGGCACCGGGCTGATCGCGGCCAAGATCCGTGAGCTGGCCGCCGAACACCGCATTCCCACCTTGGAGGCGCCGCCGCTGGCGCGCGCCCTGTATCAACACGTCGACCTGGGTAAAGAAATCCCGGCCGAGCTATATACCGCGGTCGCGGAAGTGCTGGCGTGGGTCTTCCAGTTGCGCTCATGGCGTTCGGGATGGGGGGTCGAGCCGACGGCCCCCACGTCCCTGCCCGTGCCGGCCGACCTGGACCCGCAGGCCAAACCCGCAGCACAAGGAGTTTAAGGAATGAGCGCTTTGCTCACCATGTTGAAAAGCAGCGGAGGCACGCACGCGCGCCTTCTGGCCGGCCCCGTCCTGATCGTGATGGTGCTGGGCATGATGGTGCTGCCCCTGCCCACCTTCCTGCTGGACCTGCTGTTCACCTTCAACATCGCCTTGTCGGTGATGATCCTGCTGGTGGCCATGTTCACCCGCAAGCCGCTGGACTTCGCCGCCTTTCCGGCCGTGCTGCTGTTCGCCACGCTGCTGCGCCTGTCGCTGAACGTGGCGTCGACCCGCGTGGTGCTGCTGCACGGCCATACCGGGCCGGACGCCGCCGGCAAGGTGATCGAGGCCTTCGGCCACTTCCTGGTGGGCGGCAACTTCGCTGTCGGTATCATCGTCTTCATCATCCTGACGATCATCAACTTCATCGTCATCACCAAGGGTGCGGGCCGTATCGCCGAAGTCGGCGCGCGCTTCACCCTGGACGCCATGCCCGGCAAGCAGATGGCCATCGACGCCGACCTGAACGCCGGCCTGATCGGCGAGGACGAGGCACGCCGGCGCCGCGCCGAGGTCTCGCAGGAATCCGACTTCTTCGGCTCGATGGACGGCGCCAGCAAGTTCGTGCGCGGCGACGCCATCGCCGGCCTGCTGATCATGGCCATCAACATCATCGGCGGCCTGATCGTGGGCGTGGCCCAGCACGACATGTCGATGAGCGATTCGGCCCGCGTCTACACGCTGCTGACCATCGGTGACGGCCTGGTCGCCCAGATCCCTGCGCTGGTGATCTCCACCGCCGCGGGCGTGGTCGTGTCGCGCGTGTCGACCGACCAGGACATCGGCCAGCAGATCATCAGCCAGCTGTTTTCGAACCCCGCCGTGCTGTTCCTGACGGCCGGCATCATCGGCATCATGGGCCTGATTCCCAACATGCCGCACATCGCCTTCCTGACCCTGGCCGCCGGCCTGGCCTGGGGCGGCTGGGCGCTGCAGAAGCGGCGCAAGGCGGCCGAGGTGGCCGCCCGGGACGTGCCGCAGCAGGCCGTGACGCAGGCGCAGGCCGCGGCGGCCGAAGCCAGCTGGGACGACGTGTCGATGGTGGACCAGCTGGGCCTGGAAGTGGGCTACCGGCTGATTCCGCTGGTGGACCACGCCCAGAACGGCGAGCTGCTGCACCGCATCCGCAGCCTGCGCAAGAAATTCGCCCAGGACGTGGGCTTCCTGCCGCCGGTGGTGCACATCCGCGACAACCTCGAACTCAAGCCCAACGACTATCGCATCCTGTTGTCCGGCGTCGAAATCGGCCACGGCGTGGCCATGCCGGGCCAGTGGCTGGCCATCGACCCGGGCGGCGTGACGATGCAGATCAAGGGCACCCCCACCACCGATCCGGCCTTCGGCCTGCCGGCGCTGTGGATCGACGGCAGCCTGCGCGACCAGGCCCAGGTGGTCGGCTACACGGTGGTGGACGCGGGCACCGTGGTGGCCACCCATTTGAACCACCTGATGCACCGCCACGGCTCGAACCTCCTGGGCCGCCAGGAAGTGCAGCAGCTGCTGGACCGCATCGGCCGCGACGCGCCCAAGCTGGTCGAGGACCTAGTGCCCAAGACCCTGTCGCTGACCGCGCTGCAGAAGGTGCTGCAGGGCCTGCTGGCCGAGGAAGTGCCCATCCGCGACATGCGCACGATCATCGACACCCTGTCCGAACACGGTCCGCGCCTGGCGGCGCTGGCGGCCGGGGCGGGCGGGCAGCCGGACATCAACGAACTGATCGCGCTGACGCGCCGCGCGCTGGGCCGCGCCATCACCCAGCAATGGTTCCCGGGCGAAGGCGAGCTGCGCGTGATCGGCCTGGACGTCAAGCTCGAGCGCGTGCTGTCGCAGGCGCTGACCACCAGCGGCGGGCTGGAGCCCGGCCTGGCCGATACGCTGCTGCGCGAGACGCAGGCCGCGGTCGAACGCCAGGAATCGCAGGGCAATGCGCCGGTGCTGCTGGTGTCGCCGGTGCTGCGCGCACCGCTGTCGCGCTTCCTGCGCCACCATTTGCCGCAGTTGGGTGTGTTGTCGAATACGGAAATTCCGGATGAGCGCATGGTCCGCGTGACCGCGCTGATCGGCGGGGGTAATGGTCAATGAAGATAAGCCGCTTCTTTGGGGCGAACAGCCGGGATGTGATGCGTCAGGTGCGCCAGGTGCTGGGCCCGGACGCGCTGATCGTGTCGAATCGCAGCGTCGATGGCGGCATCGAGGTGCTGGCCACGGTGGAAGGCGCGTTTGACGACGTGCCGCAGGAATCGCCGCGTCAGCCGGCGCCGCAGGAGACCGCGCCTGCGCCGGCCTACGCCGCGCCGCAGCCTGGCTATGGCGCACCTCAGCCTGCCTACGCTGCGCCTGCCGCCGCGCCGCAGCCGGCCTATGTCCCGCCGCAGCCTGCCTATGCTGCGCCGGCCCGCTCCATCGCCGCGTATCAGTCTGCCTACGCCTCGTCGGCGTTGCCGGAGCAGGATGAACAGCAGGAATCGGTCGCACCGTCGGCGCCTCCTGCCGCTGCCGTGGCCGCGCCCGTCGCGCCGGTGCGCATGGAAATGCCCGCCTTGCCGCCGCTTGCGCGCGAGCAGCCGGCTGCACCCCGGCCGCCGATGGCGCGTCTGCCTGAGGCGCCCCAGCCGGATGCGGCCCAGCCGAATGCGGCCCAGCCGCCCGTCGCCCGCATGCCCGCCATGCCGGCGCCGCAGCCGGCCGTGTTGCCGCCGACCTCGCCCCAACCGACCTTGCCGCAACCGATGGCGCCCCAATCGCCCATGTCCCGCATGCCCGACGCGCCGCTGCGCAACGGACCGGTCGTGCCGCCCGCAGCCTTGCCGGGCGATGCCGCGGCCGGCCTGCAGGACGCGATCAGCGCCTTGCGCGGCGCGCTGGAAAGCCGCATGGACGGCCTGCTGTGGGGCGGCCGCCAGGGCCCGGGCCGCGAACCGGCCGGCGCTGCCTTGTTCCGCAGCCTGCTGGACGCGGGCTTCAGCACCAAGCTCGTGCGCGCGCTGGTCGAGCGCATGCCGGAAGGCATGTCTGCCGAGGCCGCGCTGGCATGGGCCCGCAATGAACTGGTGACCCACCTGCCGGTGCTGGGATCGGAAGACGAATTCCTGGGCGGCGGCGTGTACGCGCTGGTCGGCCCGACCGGCGTGGGCAAGACGACCACCCTGGCCAAGCTGGCGGCGCGCTGCGTGGCCCGCGAAGGCCGCGAGCAGGTGGCCATGCTGACCACTGACAATTTCCGGATCGGCGCGCTGGAGCAGTTGCAGATCTACGGCCGCCTGATGGGCGTGCCGGCGCACTCGGTGCGCGATGCCGGCGAGCTGCGCCGCATCCTGGCCGAACTGGGCAACCGCAAGATCGTGCTGATCGACACCACCGGCATCAGCCAGCGCGACCGCCACGTGGCCGAGCAGGCCGCCATGCTGTGCAACGCCGGCAAACCGGTGCGCCGGCTGCTGGTGCTGAACGCCGCCAGCCAGGGCGACACCCTGGACGAAGTGGCGCATGCCTATCGCAACGGCGTGGGCGAGGACGTGGCCGGCTGCATCATCACCAAGCTCGACGAGGCCTCGCGCCTGGGTGCGGCGCTGGATACGGCGATCCGCCACCGGCTGCCGATTCACTATTCCTCGGTCGGCCAGAAGGTGCCTGAACACCTGGAACTGGCGCGCGCCGACGCGCTGATCGACCGCGCCTTCGCCATGGTCGAGCGGGCTCGTGCCCTGTATACCCCCAGCGAGGCGGATCTGGCGTCGCTGTGGTCCGCGGCGCCGCGCGACAGCGCAGCGGTCGATCCGGCCCGCCGGCGTCAATTGCTGGCCTCGGCCATCCTGCGGCCACAAGGCGGCGCGGCCGCGATCGACGCCGCGCAGAACCTGGACGACGCCATCGGCTGGCTCGACAGCGATCCGGCCTGCGTGCAGGCGCGCGCATCGTGGCGTGAATATGTCAGCGACGGCGCGGGCTCCAGCCTGGCCGCGCTGGGTGAGTCGCCCCTGGCGATGGTGCGGCGCGAATTCTCCAGCGCCTGCGGCCGCCACCTCCTGGCCATGCATGGCAAGACCAGCATGAAGGGCGATGGCCTGCCGGGCGGCACGCTGCTCAGTTCCGTCCTGATGAGCGACCGCGGCGCCGCGATGGCCGCGCCCGCCCAGCAATTGGTGTTGCCGCACGGCATGCTGTCCTCGTTCGACCCCGCCAGCGCGGCCCAGCCGGACACGGCGCTGGCGCTGGAAGCCCGCATCGGTTGGCTGGGCGGCCAGCTCGAGCGCCTGCCGGTGGTGCACATGCTGGAAGCCGGCACGTCTGCCTTGTGGCAGAGCCTGAGCGGGCAGGGCGTGTCGTGGGTGGCGCGCAACCCGGGCGGCCTGCGCGTGATCCAGGATGATTGCCCGACCAACCTGAATGCAGTGGGCAAGAGCGTCGGCTACCTGCCGGTGGGCCAGCCGGGCGACATGCCGGGCCTGCGCGCCGTGCCGGGTACGCGGCCGGCGCCGCTGGCGCTGTGGGCGTCGGGTACCGAGATCGGCTTGCCGGGTCGGGGCGACGACACGCGCCTGCGGCTGGTCTGCGCCCGCCTGATCGACACGGCCAGCGGCGAGGTCGCCGGCCAGTTGTTCGGCCTGACCAACCTGACGGCCAACCAGGCCGATGCCGCTACCGTGGCGCGCTGGCTGGTCTTGCAGGAAGAAGCCCGCGCCGGTTTCCGCTACATGGCCAACGCCTGGCAGGCGCTGCCCGCTGTCGATGGCGCCCACACCCTGGCGCGCCAATCGTTGATGGCCGGCCAGCTGGGCGCGGCGTGCTGGCAACTGGCGCATGCGCCGGCGGCCGATTCGGCCCGCTCGACGCTGTCGGGCGTGGTCAGCGCCGACCGCAAGCTGTCGGGACGTCTGTTGCCGGTAGCACTGCTGAAAATGTTTGCCCTGCTGGAAATGGCTGAAGGGTAGGCCCCCACGCCGCACACGCTTCGCGTGTTTGCTGCCCCCCAAGCAACTGTGTTTCCAGTCAAGCAGCCTGAAGGTGCAATTGGCTGTTCCACGGTTGCTGGGAGCGGGCCATGGCGTTCAGGATTCGTAGCAGCTTGTGCGAGCAAGCGACCAGAGCGACCTTCTTGGGTTTGCCGGCCGCCAGCAGACGATCGTAGAACGCCTTAATAACGGGGTTGA